>NZ_KV786410.1:67102-119779 GCF_001806915.1 Granulicatella sp. HMSC30F09
CACAATATACCTTATAAGGTATATTGTGTTTTCCATATTTTACGGAGTACTCCGAAAGATTTCCGTAATGGAATGATGTAAAAGCATTGTATTTTTGCTCAGATTCTTATTTTAAAGACGTCCAATTATCCAGCTCAAAACCTTACTTAACGCTATTTAACAATTTTCAAGGAGGCATTATGGCTATCAAATTAATCGCCATCGATATCGACGGCACACTGCTCAATTCAAAACGCGAAATCACACCTCGAGTAAAGGCTGCTTTAAACGCCGCGAGCGCACAAGGAGTCTATGTGGTTCTTTGTACAGGACGACCATATCCTGGTGTAAAAGGTCTTCTTCAAGAACTAGACCTCGTCAACGACCACGATTACGTTGTGACTTACAACGGAACACTTGTACAACAAACAGGTTCGAAAAAAGCACTCGTTCGCTTCTCAATGACACATGACGACTTAAAACGCGTGAACGAGTACGCTACAAAATACAATGTGCACTACCACGCTATTGACGAAGAAGCGATTTACGTTCCAACGGAAACAGTTGGCAAATACTCTGTCCATGAGAGCGAACTAGTCGGCATGCCAATCGTGCACCAATTATACAAGGACATTCCAACCGATAAAGAATTCGTTAAAATCATGTTCGTGGATGAGCCTGAAGTTTTAGAAGAATTAATTCCAAATCTTTCTAACGACTTCAAGAGTAGCTACAACATTTTCCGTAGTGCCAGCTTTTACCTCGAAGTCATTCATCCTGAAGCCAGCAAAGGAAAAGCCGTGCATCATCTAGCCGATAAACTTGGCCTTACACCCGATGAAGTGATGTGTCTTGGCGACCACGAGAACGATCGTGATATGATTGAATACGCGGGTCTTGGCGCTGCGATGGGAAATGCGATTGATTCGATTAAAGAGATTGCAAACTTCGTGACAACCACTAATGACGAAGATGGCGTTGCTGTTGCCGTTGAAAAATTCGTACTAAACAAGGAGAACTAGTCATGCTGCATGAGATGACCCTTTTCCCAAGACCGTATGCTTCGATTGTCTCCGGTCAAAAAACGATTGAGCTTCGTCTGTACGATGAGAAGCGCCAATCGATTCAAATTGGTGATCAGATTCGATTTACCAATACCGAAGATGCTTCGCAAACGACACTGTGCGAAGTGGTTCAGTTGCATGTTTTTAAAAACTTCACAGAACTGTATGAAAACCTCCCGCTTCTACAATGTGGGTATACTCCAGAAGACGTGGACAATGCACATCCCGACAACATGTTGACTTACTATTCAAAAGAAAAACAAGCACAATACGGTGTTGTCGGCATCGAACTCAAACGCATTTAAACTATAGAGAATGGTTGGATAAAAACTTTCTTTTGTTTTGAAGTTTTAATGAACACTCGAAGTGGTTATGAAATAGGCTGAACCATATGGATGCTTTACTAAGATTGAGATTACTGAGAATCCACGGATTCTATAATAGCAGTAACGTGAATTCGCATTAAAAAAAGGGAGAAAGACAGAAATGCCATAGATACAAATGTATCTATGGTATTTCGTTTTCTTTCCCCTACAAAGTTGAATAGGAATGAGATAGCTGTTTACAGCGAAACTCATTCCATTCAACCACTGTGCTAAGGGGCGTAGGATTTTTAATCCTTACGCCCCATTTTTTGTTTTAAAGGTGAGAGACCCTAGGCTCGAACCGGTGCAACGTTACAGCTATTATGAACATATCCGTGAGGATTCGAAGGAATCGATTTCCCTTTGAGAAACTTTTTATAACTTTGTTCAGCCCTATTTTTATAACACTTCTCACGCTGAAAAGATATTCTTTATAAAAATAGAACGTTCGTTTTATAAAGAGGTGTTTTTTGTGCTTTTTCCCGAATGATACGGTTTTTCGAAATTGTAATTTTCGTTATTTTATGTATAATATAGAAGTAGTTCATTCAAAGAGGGAGGACGATACAATGAAATTGAAAAGAAGTGAACGTCTTATTGATATGACACAACGTCTATTAGATAATCCACATACGTTAATTTCATTAACTACATTTACAACTTTGTACCAGTCCGCAAAATCTTCTATTAGTGAAGATATTGCTATCATTAAGAAGACTTTTGAAAAACAAGGTGTTGGGATTATTCGTACAGTCCCTGGTGCTGCTGGCGGAGTGATTTTTGTACCAAAAATCAAACGTGAACAAGCATTGGCTGCTGCGGAGAAATTAAAAGAACAAATGAACGATGCAAGTCGCTTATTGCCAGGGGGATATATTTATCTTTCTGATTTACTTGCAAAACCAAATGTATTACATGATTTAGGAAAAATGATTGCATCTGCTTACGAAGATAAGAAGATTGATGCCGTTATGACCGTTGCAACAAAGGGTGTTCCTATTGCACAAACGGTAGCGAATTATTTAAACGTTCCTTTCGTCATTGTTCGTCGTGATTCAAAAATTACAGAAGGTTCTACTGTAAGTATTAACTACGTTTCCGGTTCTTCTTCTCGTGTTGAGAAAATGGAATTATCTAAACGTACACTTCCTAGTGGATCTAATGTATTAATCGTTGACGATTTCTTAAAAGCTGGTGGTACGATTAACGGAATGCGTAGCTTAATTCAAGAGTTCGATTCAACCACTGCAGGAGCGGTTGTGTTCTGTGAATCTGGAGTGTCTAATCACAATGTGTCTGATTATTCTTCTATCATTAAAATTACAGAAATTGATACCGAATCTCAAAAGATCAAAGCTGTTTTAGGTAACTTCTTTGATAAGCATGAATTTTTATAAGATAAAATGAAATAAAGCGAAGAGCCAAATTGGTTCTTCGCTTTTTTGTGTACTCTGCAATTACCATATATGGTAATTGCGTTAAATTAGAAATAAGAATAACGACCACAATGGCAATGCTGCTAAGTAAGCAATGGTGGTCATCGTCACCACATTCGTCGCAAAATCGACATCTCCTTTAGCTTCTGCCGCTAAAATTGGCATAATCACGAGCGTTGGAATAGTCGACTGAATAATAAAGGTTTCTTTTAATAAGGGATTATCCGCTCCTCCAACAAGTAACACCAATACCATTATGATTGGAAAAATAACAAAGCGCCCTGCTAGCGCAAGTACGGTATCGCGGTCGATGCGCAATGTTCCAAGACCACTTTGCTGAAGGTTGATCCCGATATACATAAGGGACAATGGCGTTACTAAACTTCCTACTATACTAATGGAATTTTGTGCAAATGATGGAATTGGAATTCCAAACGCCACAACTCCTAATGCCACCAAGAACGCAATAAGCGGGGGCGAACAGAGGCTCTTCCACTCGATTCCTTTATTTTTAGTTCCATCAGGACGGTCAATTGCTACGACATAAGTTCCCACAGTAAAAATCGACAATGTATTAATGACGTAGTAAACCAAAAAGTACGGCATCGCTTCTTCTCCAAAAAGAGAAAGATTGAGCGGCAGCCCCATAAAAACTGTGTTCGCATTCACGAATGTATTGAGCATCACTCCGCGTCTTCCAACTGGAACTTTGAACAAAACAACAGTGCCCCATGCCACGATGTATCCTAGAATCACCGTAATCAACGGATAAAGGCTTGCTCCAAAGAAGCTCACGAGTTGTTCTTTTGTAATAAATTTTAATACTGAAACAAAGATGGACGCTGGCAAAGCAATTTTCAAAATCAAATCCGCAATGCTCTTACTGAATCCTTTCTGAAACCATCCCTTGGCCTGCAAGAGATAGCCGAGCGTGATGACTGCTAGTATTGTCACTAGACTCGATAACGCCTGTATAATCACATGCTTATCCTCCAAAAATAGTTATATTTTACAAATTCTTCCGATTCAATAATGTAAAGGTTAAGTAATCTGTAACAATTGTCTGTAATCTATCGTTATATCCACAATTCCCAGAAGCGTAGTTAATCACCATTCCTTGTAAAAACAAATAGGTTCCGCGGACGATATTGAATAATTTCTCTTCACTGATTGACATAGGTAAGACTGCTTGAATTAAAGATTTTAGTATGTTGAAACTCTTCATTCTTAATTGATTAATTGGTTTTGTGAATTCGGGTAAGTCAACTTCCTCCCCTTCAACTATGAATAAAAGCTGATTAAAGCTCGCATATTGGAATCCAAACCGAATAAAATGATGGCAAACTCCTAATAATCTATCTTCTACACTCTCATTCGATTGATAGATTTCTAATGTCGTTTGATACAGATTTTCTAAAGGTGCACTAGCAACTTCAAACAAAATTTCATCCTTATTTTTAAAATAAAGATAAATGGTTGTATGAGAGCATCCTGCACGTTTGGCAATTTCTCGAATCCCAACCTCCTGAAAAGATTTTTCTGCAAAAAGACTACTTGCAGCTTCTAAGATTCTATCCCTTGTTAACTGTTCCGAAACCATTCACTTTTCTCCATTTCTTGCAATGCATTCTTCACTTCTCCTCCATGAGCAACAGAAAGTATAGATTGGCGATATTCTTTCAATACTGAATGAGCTGTTTCTAAAGCTTTCGGCATATCTGCTGTATATTCTTTCATTGGTGCGGTTAACACTCCAGCTCTGTTCGTCGTCAGAAGATCTCCTCCAATTAATAGATTATCCTCTGCATGATAATAACAGGTATGTCCTGGCGAGTGCCCTGGTGAATAAATTGCTTTGAGTCCGGCTTGTTCTAACAACTCATTTGATTCGGGAGTTCCTAGTTCAATGAAATCCTGCTTTTTAAAAGTGATAGGCTCTAGCTTTTCTCGACCAGGATATGGTTTTTCTCCTAAAACAAAAGGAATTTCTCTGTTGTCGATAACAATAGGAAGATTTGGTAATAGTTTTTTTAATCTTGGAATTCCTCCAATATGGTCAGAATGTCCATGCGTTAAAAATACTCCAGAAACTCTTTCCTTATCATAAAAATTACGAACAACATACTCTGCCATTCGTGGTAATAATTTAGCTAAACCACTATCAATTAAGAAGTATTGGTTATTCTTTTCAACACTCCAAATACTAACAATGAATATCCCAATATCAAACTCGAATTTTTCAATATGTGGACTAATTCTCTTTCTCTTTGAAATTAAACGATATATCAATTGATTCATTTCAACACCTCAACTGTTAATACTAACCACTGGTTACTTCGTAATATAAACCCTTTTTTCATTCAAGTCAAGAAATAAAAAAAGCCTACCAAATGATGGTAAGCTTTATTATTATGCTTTTTTACGAAAGGCACTCAGGATAAATGAGATGAATAAAATGACAAGGAACACACATGTAATCGCCGCTCCTGGGGGTGCTTCGTAAATATAGGATGCTGAAAGACCTGCAAAAAATCCAATCAGACTAATGATAATCCCGCCGATAATCACTCCATTAAACTTACTGCTCACACGAAGCGCAATCGAAGCTGGCAATACGATAACGGCTGATACTAGAAGAGATCCTGCGATTGGCATCATCACTGCAATCACAACTCCTGTGATAATTGTAAAGAGATTTGTCATCAATCGAACGGGCAGTCCCGCTGTCATCGCTGTGTCTTCATCAAACGATAGAACATAGAGTGGTTTACGGAAAATCGCATATAAACCAACTACAACTACGGCTAGTAAAATCATAATCCACATTTGTTCATTTGTAATTGTCACAATCGAACCAAATAAAAATTGATCCACACTCATCGTTGAACGACCTTTTTGTAAGTTCATTAAAATAAGAGCAATTGCCATTCCACCAGACATCAAAATCGCAACGGTGATTTCGGAATATCCTCTAAAATACTTTCCAATGGCCTCAATAAAAATGGCTGCAATAATAACTACAATTAGAGTTGTGAACGTTGGATTCATTCCTAGAAGAAACCCTAGTGCAACTCCGACTAAAGAAACGTGCGATAAAGTATCCGCCATGAGCGACTGCCTTCTAAGAATTAAGAACAATCCAAGAATCGGCGTGATAAACGCCATCGCTATTCCTGAGATGAATGCTCTTTGCATGAAACCATAGAAAAACATCTCCATGGAGAATCCTCCTTTCGTTGCAGATGGATATGTTTATCCACGTATTGTTCAAGCGCTTCTTCCTCGTGAGTCACCATCAAAATGGCTTTCCCATGATGAGCGCATGCATGATGTAATAGATGATAAAATCGTTCTCTAGAAGCTTTGTCCATACCCGCAGTTGGCTCATCTAAAACGAATAAATCTGGGTCTGTTGCAAAAATTCGCGCTAAACAAATGCGTTGTTTTTGTCCCCCCGATAAATCTCCGATACGCTTATGACGCTCATCCCACATCCCAACGGATTTGAGAGAACGCTCGATATGTTCGTGATCTTCTGCTGTTAATTTTTTAAACCAGCGACCTTGTTGGTATCGCCCTGAAGCAACTAGTTCATAAACATTCGAAGGGAAACCTACATTAAAAGAAGAAATCTGTTGCGGAGCATACCCAATCGATAACTTCTCGCCATTACTATTTTTCTTAGCAATCACTGCTTTCCCTGTCTTAGGTGTTAAAAGTCCCAAAATATTTTTAACGAGTGTTGACTTTGCCGCCCCATTTTCCCCAGTCAAAATCACAAACTGACCCGGCTCCACTGTAAAGCTAATATCTTCAAGTACTGTCTCTTGTTCATATGAGAAAGAAAGATGTTCTACTGAAATATAACTCATGACTTTCTCCTTTCTAAATCGTAGTGATTCTTTTTTATACAAAGGATAGGATAGCATATTGAGTGCACTCCGTCAATGTTTCGCTCTTCCTAGGCTTATCATTCGCTTCTGTCAAAAAAACGGGTTATACTCTAGTCTGCTTAATAAAAAGGAGGCAGACATATGTCTATTATGATTACTATTTTAACGGCTCTCGTGGCACTCGAATTCGTGTATATTTTCTACTTGGAAACACTCCAAACGACTTCAGAAGCTACAAGCCGCGTCTTCAATATGAGTGTTGAAACATTGAAAAATGCTAATATTACGACGCTCTTTAAAAATCAAGGTGTCTATAACTTAATGATTGCCGTAGGATTAGTCTTTGGATTAATCGTTGGTTCTAAAGAATTAGTTGGATTTTTACTCTTCAATATCATTGTCGTAGCAGTATACGGCGGTCTTACAAGCCAAATGAGCATCATCTGGAAACAAGGCGGACTAGCAATTATAACGTTCCTCTTACTACTTATTTTATAGTTAAAATTCCATCTCTAAGAATTATTGGGAAAATTTACCAATAGTTCTTTTTTTATATTGCTTTTTAGATTTCGTAGTGATATCATTTAGATATCAAATAGACAAAGGAGTCTTTTTTATGAACGAAAAAATTTTAAAAACAAAGTCTAACGGTTTTGCCGCATTATTTTTCATTGTTCTAATGATAATTGTTGCGATTGCAAGCTTTATTTCTTCCATCGCCTTTTTGAAGAATGAAGCATTATCTGTCGTGGGTGTTCTTCTAAGTATCTTTTTATTTATTGGATCGGTCATTTCATTTGGTGGTCTGAAAGTTGTGAAACCTCAAGAGGCCATTGTTTTGACTCTTTTTGGGGATTACACAGGAACGATTAAAGAGCCTGGATTCTATTTTGTAAATCCTTTTAGCGTGGCAGTGAATCCTGCTTCTAAAACGAAACTGGGACAAAGCGGCGATGTCGATCGTCAAAATACACCAATCGCGGTTGGTAACTCAGGAATTGAAGCCAACTTAGATGCCTTTAAAAAACATATTTCCTTAAAAATCATGACCTTAAATAATTCTCGTCAAAAAATTAATGATTGCTTAGGAAATCCTGTAGAAATCGGAATTGCCGTAACTTGGAAAGTGGTTGATACAGCTAAAGCGGTCTTCAATGTAGATAACTATAAAGAATACTTATCGCTTCAATGTGACAGCGCCCTTCGTAATATCGTACGCATCTATCCATATGATGTCGCTCCAAATGTCGACACTACAGGTGATGGGATTGCCGACGAAGGTAGCTTACGTGGTTCTAGTGAAGTCGTTGCAAAACGTATTCGTGATGAAATTCAAGCACGTGTAGAAAATGCAGGACTTGAAATTATCGAAGCCCGTATTACTTATCTAGCATATGCTCCAGAAATTGCTGCTGTAATGCTTCAACGTCAACAAGCTTCAGCAATTATTGATGCTAGAAAGATGATTGTAGATGGTGCCGTTGGAATGGTTGAAATGGCGCTAGAACGCTTAAGTGAAGGAGAACTCGTAGAACTTGATGAAGAACGTAAAGCTGCGATGGTTTCTAACTTACTAGTTGTTCTTTGCGGAAATCATGATGCTCAACCAATCGTTAACACAGGAAGCCTATACTAACGATGGCTGACTTAAAGAAAAAACAAATTCCATTACGACTGTCTTCTAAATTATATGCTGCTATCGCATCATGGGCAGAAGATGATTTTAGATCAGTCAATGGACAAATCGAATATTTATTAACGGAATGTGTGAAACAAAGGAAGAAAGACGGCAAATACGTCTCTGAAACCATTGATGAACCATTCGAAATTGATATTGAATAGGAAAAAGGATGGACGAAATTCGTCCATCCTCTTTTTCTATTTATTCAAATTGTCAGCAGATTGTTTATTGCTCCAACCAAAAAAAATTAAGCTCTATGATTACGGAGAATCATGCGGATTTTATAATAACAGTAACGTGGTTCGCAAAAAATACGAATTAAAGGGAGTTCGGAATTTATTCCGTACTCCCTTTTTGAGCTTTTTAGGCGAGAGACACTAGGCTCGAGCCGGTGCAACGTTACCGTTATTATAAATAAATCCGCAAGGATTTGAAGTAATCATTTTGCACTTTATTGTTTAATTTTCTTTTGGCTATGCAGCGGTTTGGCGAAAATCATACGACCTGCTGCAGTTTGAAGCGCGCTCGTTACGACCACTTCAATCTCTTCGTTCATATAATATTGACCGTCTTCCACAACAATCATCGTTCCATCATCCAAGTACGCGACCCCTTGTTGACGCTCCGTTCCTTGTTTCACAACGGTAGTCTTCAACGTTTCACCCGGAATCACAACTGGTTTAATGGCTTGGGCTAAAGCATTGATATTAAATACCGGAACATTTTGGAACTCACTTACTTTGTTCAAGTTGAAATCATTGGTGATAATAATTCCATCAATGGATTTGGCCAATCGAATTAATTTACGATCGACTTCATTGATATCATCATAATCCCCTTCGTAAATTTCCACTTGAATATGCTCTTCTTTTTGAAGGGCGTTTAAAATATCTAATCCGCGGCGGCCTCTTACACGTTTTAAGCTATCTGCACTATCCGCAATGTATTGAAGCTCGTTTAAAACAAATACTGGAATCACCAGCACCCCTTCGATAAAGCCTGTTTTAGCAATATCGTAAATACGACCATCAATAATGACACTCGTATCGAGCAGTTTATATTTTCTAAAATTATCTCCTGCTTTACGCTCTAACACTGGAGAATCTTCTGTTTTTTTCTTATTGACTGTGAAGACTCTTAAAATATCCTCACGACGAGTGGTTCCTACGTAAAATCCAAGATAACCAAAGATAATGCTAAGCGCAATCGGCAGCGCTTGAGTAATTGCAGGAATTTGCAAATTAGTAAACGGAAGGCCAACTAGCCAAGCCACTAATAGTCCAATCAGCGCTCCTATCATCCCGAAGAGTAAATAACTTACTGATAGTTGACTCACAATTTTTTCAAGTCTACGAATTCCCGCTAAAATTGGATCAGCAACGAAAAATGAAATACAGAATAAAATAATTGCACCTAATAAAATATTCGTTACTTGAGATGTTAGCCATTCATTTGAAATATTGAACGTTTGCCATAGACTTGGAAAGTACGTCGCTCCTAAAGATCCTCCGAGCAATACGAAAATGAATTGTAATAATTTTCTTCCGTATGCTCGAAATTTTTTGGGTTGTTCCATCCAATCCTCTCCTTTCTATTTTTCATGATTGAAGGCTTTATAAATAGCCTCTTTGACAGAAGATACACCGACAACTTCGATATTTTCAGGAATTTTCCATCCATCTAAGTTGTTTTTTGGAATGAAGACACGCTTGAATCCGAGTTTTTCTGCTTCACGGACACGGTCATAGACACGGTTTACTTTTCGAATTTCACCTGTCAAGCCAATTTCGCCGATAAAGCAATCCCCCATCTGCGTTTCTTTTTCCTTATAGCTTGAAACGATACTCATCGCAATCGCTAAATCGACTGCAGGTTCGTTGAGTTTCAAACCACCAGTTGATTTAAAGTAAGCATCTTGGTTTTGCAATAGAAGACCTGCACGTTTCTCAAGTACCGCCATCAAGAGCGCAACACGATTATAGTCTAGACCACTTGTCGTACGGCGTGCATTTCCAAAGGCTGTTGGGGACAATAGACATTGCACCTCGGTTAAAATTGGTCGTGTCCCTTCAAGAGACACGACAATTGCGGAACCAGTTGCGCCAGCCAAACGTTCTTCTAAAAAGACTTCCGAAGGATTGGTTACTTCATTCAGCCCTTCTTGATGCATTTCGAAGACCCCAATCTCGTTCGTTGACCCAAAACGGTTTTTCACAGAGCGAAGCACTCGGAAACTATGATGCTTATCCCCTTCAAAATAAAGAACGGTGTCCACCATATGTTCCAACATACGAGGACCTGCCAACGCTCCCTCTTTTGTCACGTGACCCACAATAAAGATGGCGATCTGATTGAGTTTCGCAAGTCGCATGAGTGTTGCCGTTGCCTCACGAACATGAGACACGCTTCCGGCTACCCCGTTTGCCTGTGGATGTGTCATCGTTTGAATCGAATCGATAATGACATAGTCCGGCTTCAACGCTTCTACTTGCGCAACGATATCTTCTAAGTTTGTCTCCGCATAAATATAAAATCCGTCTGCTTGCATCCCAAGACGCTCTGCACGCATTTTAATTTGAGACGCACTTTCCTCTCCGGATACATAGAGAACGGTCCCTTGTGTTTGTTGTAATTCACTAGAAACTTGTAATAATAAAGTCGATTTTCCAATCCCAGGGTCCCCACCGATTAATACTAAGGAGCCTGGCACCACGCCACCACCAAGCACACGGTCGAGTTCGCTAATGGATGTTTTTACACGGTTGACGCGTTCATAAGAAACCTGGTCCAGTCGCATCGGTTTTGTTTTATGGGCTTCTTCTGACTGTTGGACTAAAGAAGGTCGTTTCGTGTTACTCGTCGTTTCCTTAAACTCTTCCATTGTGGACCAATTTCCACAGTTTGGACATTTTCCTAAATATTTTGGTGAATTATATCCACATTCTCTACATACAAAACTTGTGGCTGTTTTTGCCATATTGGCTCCTTTCTAACGAACGCCAGAAGAACCAAAACCGCCTGTACGTTCATTCATATCATTTTCTTCGTCCGTATCTGCTTTTAAGAATGGTAAGAAAATACCTTGGCCAATACGGTCGCCTTTTTTAATTTCTTTATCGAATAATCCAAAGTTGATTAATTGGAAGTAAATATGTCCTTCGTTATCTGGATTATTATAATAGTCGCTATCAACAACTCCAATTCCGTTTGGTAATACTAAAAAGTGTTTAAGTGGATTACTTGAACGGTTCGCAAGTTGTAAATATTCATCTTCTTGCATATAAGATTTAATTCCTGTTGGAACAAGAATCGGTTTTAATACTTTTTGTTCTTTTTGTAATTCTGCCTCAACCGTTTCTTTATCGGTTGTATAAATCCATTGTTTTAATTGAGTAGCAGCAAATTTAAAGATCATTTTCCAAATACTTGGTAACACAATATCTTCTGCCGCTTCAAAATCATAACCTGCCGAATGTTTTGTAGAACGTTTAGGAACATGAATTCCTTTCCCTTCATAAGCAGATATAACTTCAAATCCACGTTTTCTTTCCATTTCATCACCTTTTCATTTAAAGTTTCTACCTCTTATCATAACAAAGTTTTGGAAAGCTTGCACTCGTGTTCACTCTTTTTTTGAAAATCCTTACATTCTTTATCTTAAGATACGGTAAAAAGAATCCTTCATACACCATTTTTCGGCAATATGCACAAAATTTAGGATACTTTTTGTGCAATGTACCCTATCACTTTTCTACTAAAAATCGTAAACTAATAGTGTTAAAACAATGACAGGGGGAAATCCTAATGGTAGAAATGCAATTAAACCATATTCACAAAAAATATGACAACGCGGAAAACTATTCCGTAACAGACTTTAACTTACACATCAAAGATCGCGAATTCATCGTATTCGTAGGACCTTCTGGATGCGGTAAATCAACTACACTTCGTATGATTGCTGGTCTAGAAGATATTTCTGAAGGGGAATTAAAAATCGGCGACGTTGTGATGAACGACGTAGCTCCAAAAGATCGTGATATCGCGATGGTATTCCAAAACTATGCCCTATATCCTCACATGAGCGTATATGATAACATGGCATTCGGTTTGAAATTACGTAAATACGACAAAGCTGAAATTGACAAACGTGTTAAAAATGCTGCTGAAATCTTAGGTTTAGCACAATACTTAGAACGTAAACCAGCTGCTTTATCTGGTGGTCAACGTCAACGTGTGGCTTTAGGACGTGCGATCGTTCGTGATGCGAAAGTATTCTTAATGGACGAACCTCTTTCTAACTTAGATGCTAAATTACGTGTTGCGATGCGTGCTGAAATTGCAAAATTACACCGTCGTTTAGAAACAACAACTATTTACGTAACACACGACCAAACAGAAGCGATGACAATGGCGGACCGTATCGTTATCATGAAAGACGGTTTCGTACAACAAATCGGTACTCCACAAGAAGTGTACAACACACCTAACAATGTATTCGTAGCTGGATTCATCGGATCACCAGCAATGAACTTCTTCACTGTCACATTAAAAGACGGCGTGATTACGAACGGTAAAGGTTTATCATTACAATTACCAGAAGCGAAGAAAAAACTTCTTGAAGAAAAAGGCTATGAAGGAAAAGAACTTATCTTCGGTATTCGTCCAGAAGATATCAAAGGTTCTCAAATCGCTATCGATACTTACCCATCTTCTTCAGTAAAAGCTGAAGTTGTAGTATCAGAATTACTTGGTGCAGAAACAATGCTTTATACTCGTGTTGATGATACTGAATTCGTATCTAAAGTGGATGCACGTGACTTCCACAGCCCAGGCGAAACAGTTGAATTAGCATTCGACTTAAACAAATCTCACTTCTTCGACAAAGAAACAGAACAAGTGATTCGCTAAGAGTCGTTACTTAACAATATTTGCCGGAACGAAATTTCGTTCCGGTTTTTTATTATAAAATTGGGGAAGGTGTTTAGTATGGGGTTTTTAGATATTTTTAGAATATCAGAGATAAAAAAAGAAAATGAAGAACTTAATGGGAAAGTTCAAAATATGGAGAAAATACTCGAAGAAACGAAGTCACTAACAATTGCAGAAATTAATGACTATATCGCTAAAAAAGAGAAAGAAAAAAAGGAAATTAACGTAGAAGTCATTAAATATAAATCTCAATTAGATGGGGTTATTCGAGAAATCAGTAATAAACGTAAAGAATTAGTTGACGTCGAAGATGAGATTGAACTTCAACAGTTTGCACTGTATAAACCAAAATATGATTTTGCTACATCTCTACAATACAAAGATGAATTAGATAAAATTCGTCAGCAACAAAAAAATATGATAAAAAACAAATCCGCTGTAAAATATTCTGATTTATGACGTGTTGATGGAAGTTTATCAAAAGGTCGTCAAATGACCAATGGAAATATCAAAGTTATACTAAGATGTTTTAATGCTGAATGTGAAGCTGCCATTAATAAAATTAAATATAATAATATTGATTCAATTGAAAATAAAATAGCTACATCATTTAGAATTTTGAATCAAGCGTTCAAACCAAACTTAGTATCTATTCGCGAAGAATTTCTAAATTTGAAATATCAGGAATTGTATTTAGGATATGAATTTGAAAGAAAGAAAGCTGAAGAAAAAGAAGCTTTAAGAGAGCAACGAGAAAAAGAACGTGAAGAAAAAGCTCTACAAAAAGAAGTTGAAAATAAAAAGAAGAAAATAAACAAAGAAATTACTCATTTACAAAAATTAGTTGAAGAATTAAACCTAAGATTAGCTGAAACTAAAGATGAAAATGAGAAGGATGATATTTTAGCTCAACTTGCAGCAGCTAATCAAAATATTAAAGACTATACAGATGAAGAGAAAGAACTTGATTATCGCCTAGAAAATTTAGGAGCTGGTTATGTCTATATAATTTCCAATATCGGTGCATTTGGAAAAGATATATTTAAGATTGGCGTTACTAGACGTCTAGATCCGCTAGAGAGAATTAACGAATTGAGTAGCGCTTCAGTTCCTTTTAAATTTGATGTTCATGCCTTAATTTTCAGCTATAATGCCTATCAACTAGAAACTGAATTGCACAACAAATTTAGCAAAAACCGCGTGAATAAAGTTAATAACCGAAAAGAATTCTTTAAGGTTTCAATTGATGATTTAGAGAAAGAGCTAATGAAATATAAAGATTTAACGATTGAGTTTACGAAAACTCCAGATGCAGAAGAATATAACGAATCTCTAAAAATAAAATAAACAATAGCCAGGACAAATTATATGTCCTGGCTTTTAAAATACTACATAAATTTATTCTTCTACTTCTTGAAACTCACATTCAAAACGATAGGCAAAGAATGTTTCAATCACCGATTTGATTTCATTATCACTCAGATTTTGAATAATACTATCAAAATCAATCGCTTCTAATTCTTCCTCAGTAAGTTTCTGATAAGGAGGTAAATCAGAGTACTGTCTTAATTCATCATAGACAATGAAGTCCCCATCGATAAACGATTCAATAAGTCCACGTCTTTGAAGAAGGTAAAACAACTCTTGGTAGCTATCCCCTGTAAAACTATACACCGTCTTATCCGAATAAATTCCACAACAATGCGTTTGATTTAAATTTAATTTTACTTTGGTCATCTCTTTTTCTGCCTCCAGTACTTTTTTAAAACGGATAAATCTCATCAGAATTAACGGAACAAAACCTCTATAAATGTTGATATATAAGGAACTTTTAAGGAGAAGAGGAGATTTGAACTCCCGCGCCGCTTTCACGACCTATCGCATTTCGAGTGCGACCCCTTCAGCCTCTTGGGTACTTCTCCATATTTTTAGTATAGTACGGATTTTTTCTTCAATCAATGCTTTTTTATCAATAGTGTTAATTAACTCTGCTGCTGAAGCTTACAGATAAAGTAATTTTATTATTGATACTACTGTCATTCAAAATTTCTAGTTCGAGAATTGATATTCATTCATACTTTCATTATAATGAACATACATTAGAGGTGCGATTTATCGCAGGCTCTACAGATGATATTTTTCAGAGAGGTTTTACCGGCTCTGCATAGGACACCTAAATTAGGTGTCCTTTTTTATTTTAAAACATCGCACTACTAACTCGGTTGATACTATCCATTATTAAGGTATGAATAGAAAGTCAAAAGGATAGTCAATCGCTAAAAATGGAAAATAAAAAAACCACGAAACCGTTGATATAACAGGCTTCGTGGAAAAAAGGATTAGAAATATTTATTTGGGAGGATAAATATTCTCTTTGGGAATAACTAAAGTATAGACACACCTTATGAAATAAATGTGAAGATAACTTCTCTATTTTGCACTTTCTTTTTATATTTTTTATGAGAATATTTACTTATTTATGATAAGCATGACCAGAATTAATTCGGAATGCTCGGTAAATTTGCTCGGTTAGAACGAGTCTCATCAGTTGATGCGGCAAGGTAATACGGCCAAATGATATCTTACGGTCAGCCCGTTTTTTCACAGCTGGGCTTAACCCTAGAGATCCCCCAATAACAAAGACCATCGAACTCTTACCATGGAGCGCAAAAGTATCCATCTCTTTGGCGAGTTGCTCTGAACTCACTAAGTCTCCTTCAATCGCCATAGCCACAACCACGTCCCCGTCTTTAATTTTAGCAAGGATGCGTTCTCCTTCTTTTTCGAGTACTTGCTCCATTTCTTTATCACTTAAGTTTTCAGGAGCCTTCTCGTCTGGCACTTCCACTACTTGGAACTTGCAGTAACTTCCTAAGCGTTTTGCGTATTCATCAATTCCTTGTTTTAAATATTTTTCTTTTAATTTTCCAACACTCACAATCGTGATATTCATATTATCCCCTCACTTCATCCAATATCTTACCTTTTTTTGAGGAAAAATGCTTGTTTTATCCTCTTATCCCCTACTTATCCACAAAGTTATCCACATGTACACATGTTCGCCACTAAATTTTGATAGTTTTTATCCATAGCCCCTAGATATAGATTCCATTCATCTAAATGTTACATAAATGTTATATTTAATTTTCGGAGGGATAAGTCAGTTATCCACAGTTATACACACTAAACCTGACCTTTTAAAAACACTGTTATATCAACGTTCTTTGTCATTTAATGAAAAAGTTATCCACAATAATTCTTTTTCATGTTTATAACTTTTTCCAATCAAATTCCTTATTCTAGGCCTTTTATCACTTTCTATTTTCAAAAGGTGTTTCCCACTGTTTTGACTTGACAAGGAGTTTTCCAAAGACTTTTCCACAGAGTTATCCACAATTCGGTGGATAAGTTTGCGGATAAGTCCAAAAAAATCGGATTACACATTGGTAATCCGATTCTTCATTTACTTTATAAACTTGGGTTATTGGTTTCTGTTAAGGAAACTGTGGTTGTTTGTTTTTGTCCGTTACGATAATACGTTACTTCCAATTTATCTCCCACTTTATGGCTATAGAGTATTTTTCTTAGATTTTGAATTCCCTCTACTTTTTGGCCATCCATTTCTACAATGACATCATAAGGTTGAAGTCCTGCCGCTTTTGCACTTCCCTTAGAAGACACTTCAGCGACCACTACACCGCTCTTCACATCTTTTGGTAAATTCAATTGATTAACAGCCTGTGAATTCACATTCGATAAGTTCACCATTGAAATTCCTAGAGCTGGACGAACGATTTTACCATTTTTTTCCAATTCATTAATGATGTTTACGACCTCATTACTTGGAATCGCAAATCCCATACCTTCAACAGAGGATTTAGAAATCTTCATAGAGTTAATCCCAATGACTTGTCCCGCGCTATTAATAAGAGCTCCACCTGAGTTCCCTGGATTAATTGCCGCATCGGTTTGAATCGCATTTACAATCCAATCTTGTTGGCCATCGCCATCCACATCTGTTGGAACTGGACGATTATTTGCAGAAACAATCCCTTGCGTAACACTGGTAGCAAATTCACTGCCGAGAGGAGATCCAATCGCAATAGCCGTTTGTCCTGCTTTTACCTCATCAGAGTTCGCAAATTCCGCTACAGTACTTACTTTATCTGCAGGAATACGTATCACTGCTAAGTCCGTCCATTGGTCACTCCCAACTAATTCTGCCTTTTCCCTAGTTCCATCTGCTAAAAGAACTTCTAACTCTTGCGAATTTGCAATAACGTGATTGTTCGTTACGATATAGGCATATCCATTTTCCTTTTTATAAATAACTCCACTTCCTTCTGAAGCTGTCGTTAATTCATCATTTGATTGTTGTTGTTGCTGCTGAGTCCCGTAAAGAGAATTACGGCCAGACGATTGTTTGTTAATGACAGAAACCACTGCATTTTTTACATTTTCTACAACCTTAGAAATATCATTATTTGTATTTGCCGCGGCTGTAGAGGTTTTTGTAGTCGTTACATTGCTCTCTGAAGCTTGCGTAGTTGGTGTTGGTGTTTGATGGTTTAAAGGATTTGTAATCGCCATAATTCCAATTCCACTTGCGACTGCAATGGTTCCTCCAACAATCCCACCAACAAAGCCATTTCTAAAGCTTTTATTTTTGCGTTTTCTTAACTGTTTTTGTTGTTCTTCTTCCATTTGCTCACTCCTCTCGTTGTTACTTTAAAGATAAATTCTAAATATGAATTTTGTATGAACAAACACTTATAGTCTATTTAAAAATCTCTTGCATTATTCCTAAGAATTTAAACTTCAAATAGGCTTGTAGGCTCATACGGATCCGTATGAAATAATTCGAAGGAATGATGAACTCCTTTATCGTGAGTTCTAAATACGGATTCTGCTGTTTGATAAGCAATTTCCTTCATATTATTATCTTGACTTAAATGGCCTAAATAAATGCGTTTCGTCTGATCCCCAAGCATTTCACACATAGCTAAAGCCCCATCATCATTGGATAAATGGCCTTTATCACTTAAGATTCGTTGCTTTAAATGCCACGCATAAGGTCCCATTCTTAACATTTCAAGATCATGATTGCTTTCAATTAAATACGCATTGGCATTTTTGAGGAGTGCACGAAGTTTGTCACTCACATATCCGGTATCCGTTAGCATAACAAATTGGCGTTGATCCTTTTGGAAGCTATAAAACTGTGGAGCCGCCGCATCATGAGAAACGGCAAAACTCATCACATCAATATCTCCAAAAGTCAGTGTGTCTCCTGTATTGAAAATCTCTTGTTGCTCAAGAGCAACCTTTCCAATTTTGCCGGACATTGCTGCCCATGTTTTTTCGTTTGCATAAATAGGAATGCCATACTTTCTTGCAAGCACGCCAATTCCTTTGATGTGATCTGAATGCTCATGAGTCACTAAAATCGCATCAATATCGGATATAGAACGATTTATTTTCTCCATTTGCGCACTAATAGCTTTACCAGTGAGTCCACAATCCACTAATAATTTTTGCTTAGGAGTCTCAATATAAGTTGCATTACCTGAACTCCCACTCGCTAATAAACTCACTTTAAAACCTAATTCTTGCATACTATGTCCCTTCTATTGTTGCTGCACTGTTTGTGTTGTTGTGTTATTGGTTGTTGTACGCTGCGTTTGCGTATTCGTTGTTTCCAAGGTTTCATTCGTTAACACGGTCCCATGAATCGCATCCACACGACGTGCCACTAATTGACCATCCGCTTGACGTATTTCAACATACCAAGCAGGAGAATAAATAGAAAATTCTTTTAGCACTAATGATTGGAAGTAAGATAACTTAACCGTTGAAACTGTTGATTTTGCTGGAATCTTTCCCGCTAGGAATAACACTTCAACAGCGCTTTGAGCAGTAATTAAACTTCTCTCATTTCCAAGCACTTGTACATTTCCCGCATAGGTTTGTTCATAACTAACGGCTTGGTCATTCGTATTCAATGTGACAATAATTTGGCTGGTTCCATCCATAATACTCAATTTATCTGCTTTTTGCGTATAAATTACTTTGCGTGTAGTCGCATTATAAGAAGACCATACATATTTATCACCGAATAAAACCTTATTATGGATAAACGCTGTTAAGTCATTAAAGCTCTCCTCATTAATGGGATTCGATAAACTTAACTGAATCGGTGGTACCAATTCTGCATTGATGACATTTTTTTCCAATGTGACAATCTGGTTTTGTAAATTATTCAAACCTGACTCCATTGAAACGGGTGTTAATTGGATAATCGGAGCCGTTTCATCCGTTGAAGGTAATGACGGCAATGTAATTCCATCTTGTTTCATCTGATCGATGACATTAATACTCGAATTCAAGGGAGTTTTTGACTCTACCTTCTTTTGCCAAACGAGCCCAAATAGGAATACATCTAGGAAAAAGAAACAGACAATCAATACGATTGCACTTCTTCTAAAATCCATCTCCGTCACCTCCTCCTGTTTGTTTATTCGCGGCATCTCCCGCTTTTTTCTCATTTTTTAACTCAGATAATGTCTTCCATCTGTTATTCATTCTTATATACCAAGTTGGAATGAATTCTACGATTTGATTGTTTTCACTGCTGGTTGTCCAAGAATAGCCAATTCGAATATCTTCTATTTCATTCATCGAGAACCCTTCATTAAGCAGTTCTGCTACAATATCTTTTCCACCAACAATCGTTACTTTTTTGTTTTTGGATGGTAGAGGTGTTTGAGCAATTAAAGAGGAAGTTCTTAATTTTTCAATTCCATTTGTAGTCGCTTTTACTTGAGTCATTCCTTCTCTTCCGCTAGAAAGAATTGGATAGGAGCTCACATACCGAACATACTCCACTATATTGGAACTTAAATCTACTGAAGAAAAACTCATTCCTAACTGCCATCCGCCTAGACGCTTCATCTGTGTAAAAGTCTGCGTTAAGTTATTCGTATAAAGAAGAGTTTCATCCCCTGGTTTATTTTCAAAGAAAGTAATGATATTCGTTGTACGATCCATCTTCAATTGCGATAAATTGTCGTTATACACCACACTCTTTCCATCTCCACGTGTTCTAATTTCCGTTTGATTTGAAAAGAGTTGGCGGATATAGAAGGTAATTGGAATTTGCTCAATCAAATACGCAGATTGTTCAACGTTTACCTTATCTTGCTCCACAAAAAATTGTTTTGTCTTTCCTCGATACGATTCTACTTCATAAAATTCATCTGATTTATACAAAGCATCCATCTTCGCACTTAAGCTTTCATCGATTTTCGCACTGTACACATTTTTATTTTCATCATTGACAAAGTATGCTGTATGCGGCTCATCTGTTCGAATAACAATCCGTGAAAATCTCTCATTCACATAATCCTCATTTAACCCGTCAAAATACCGATTCATAATTCCAAAAGAAAGCAAACCATCAAATAAGATTTGCGAATGAGCTTCTCTTAAAACAAGGTTCTCATAACTAGTATCATCTAAGTTCGACAACCGTGTTACATTCGAAAAGCTTTTTGATAGATAGGTATTTACTTCTTTTATAATCGACATTTGGCTTGTCATTTCAAACTTATTGTTATTGGTTAAGACAAGGCGCGTCGGTCTAAACACATCCTCCAGCGTATAGTTCGCTCGAATCTGCGCTCCGGAATCTTGAGAGGTCGTCAAATTAGTTGATTGCTTTTTAACTCCAAAAAATTCAACTGGACGAATAACAATTAAATACGTAAATACAAAGCTAAGGAGCATCAACACAAATAAGGTCGATAATAGTACTCGAAAATTTTTAAATTTCATCCCATTCACCATCCTCTTCAAATGGAACATAAGGTAATGAAATAAAGAATGTGGATCCTTTATTTTCAATACTATTCACCCAGATTTTTCCTCCATGAAGTTGTACGACTTCTTTAGAAATCGCAAGACCAAGTCCACTACCTCCCATTGCTCTTGAACGAGCTTTATCTACACGATAGAAACGATCGAATAGGTGAGGAATATCTTTACGTGGAACTCCTAGACCTTCATCACTCACACTAACAATAAGGTCGGTATGAGTTTCCATGAGTCGAACAATAATCCGTCCCCCATCTGGAGAATACTTAATCGCATTGTTGATAATATTATCTAGCACTTGCGTCATCTTATCTTGGTCGATTTCTACCCATAGATTTCTTTGGGTAATATCTGTGAGAATACGATAGTTCTTTTCTCTATACTGGTCGGATTGTAAAACCATATCAAATCGATTCACAATATGCTTCACGAGTTCATTCATATTCACAAACTCTTTATCAAGTTCTAATCGATTTTGGTCCATCCGTGATAAGTTCAGTAAGTCGGTAATCATACGCATCATTCGATCCGTTTCGGTTTCAATTACATTTAGAAACTCCGGAGCGATTTCTTTGTTTTCCCATGCCCCGTCCACAAGAGCTTCTGTATAACTCTTGATACTCGTTAATGGAGTTCTTAATTCGTGAGAAACATTTGATACGAAATTACGACGTTCGCGGTCAATTTTTTCTTGTTCCGTAACGTCCGTTAATACGCATACAAGACCACTAATAAATCCAGATTCACGCTGAATCACTGAAATTTCACATTGGACAATGGTTTCCTCGCCATCTTCTTCAATCGTAATCATTCGCTCTTCTTGAGATTCCAATAAATCTCTAAAAGAAACACTATGATCTAAACGCAATACTTCAAGCAATGGCGTTCCGATAATCCGCTCATTTCGTAAATTCAAAACATCCAATGCAGCCGCATTAATAATCACAATTCTTCCACGACGATCCGTTGCAATAACCCCATCACTCATATGACGCAAGACACTATCTAAGCGTTGCCGCTCCGCTTCCGTTCCTTCTTGGGCTTCTTTGATTTTTACAGATAAATCATTAATCGCTTGCCCTAACTGCCCAAGCTCATCGTCTCCGTAAATCATCACTTCACCCGTATAGTTTCCTTCTGCAATTTGTTCTGTCTGTTGTTTCATTTCAGCAATCGGTCGAGTAATCCCTTGAGAAATCATGACCGTAATCACAATCGCTAAAATAATAATAAAAATGGAAGAACTAATAAAGATAATCCCAATATCTTTAACTTGGGTATACCGCGATTCAATATTAGACGTTACCGAAATGATTCCCACTGGATTTCCTGAAACCCCACTGACGGGATCAATTGGTGAAACGTATTTCCAATATCTAGAATCTCCGTCAATATAGTTATAACTGTACACAGTATTTGAGACGACCACTTGTTGCACATCAGCCTCTGTAGAACGAGTCCCAACAATTGATTGCTGCGTTTGATTCGTAGTTCCCAAAATATATCCCTGCATATCCATAATACGAATTTCTACAATACTATTCCCTGTTGGATAATCTTGTAATAATTGCGATATTTCAGCCGATTTGGCCTCGTCTGTTGTATCCTTAGCTAAAATTGGCTGCACATTATTTTTCAAGAACCCTACTTGTAGCTGAATTTGTTCCTGAAAGTTCGAAATCATTTGAGATTCTAATTGCGTTAAGAAGTTCGCGACAATGAGTTGCAACGAAATCATCAAGAGCAAGATAAACAGCATTGGAATCTTAAATTGAATGGAACGAAAAAATCGTTTCATCTTCTTCATGAGTCACTTTCTCCTCTACTTTTTAGCAAAATACGCTTTTCTTGCCAGAATATACCATGGCAAGGAAAAGCGCATTCGTTGTTTAAGCTTCTTTTTCTTGGTCTGGGGTTTTAATATAATATCCTACCCCACGGCGAGTCATAATCCATGTTGGATGACTCGGTGTGTCTTCAATTTTTTCACGTAAACGACGAACTGTTACGTCTACTGTACGAACATCCCCAAAGTAATCATAACCCCATACCGTTTGTAATAAGTGTTCACGAGTAATCACTTGTCCGATATGTTTTGCTAAATAATGAAGCAATTCAAATTCACGATGCGTTAGTTCGATTTCTTCACCACGTTTTGAAACCACATAGGCATCTTCATGAATCGTTAAAGCGCCTAAAACAATTTCGTTAGCTGTTTTTTCTTCTTCTGCTTCCGCTGGAGCTAATTGTTGACGACGTAAGTTTGCTTTTACACGCGCTATTAATTCTCGGTTTGAGAAAGGTTTTGTTACGTAATCGTCTGCTCCTAATTCCAGACCTAAAACTTTATCAATTTCAGAATCTTTAGCCGTTACCATGATAATAGGAACATGACTTGTTTTACGAATTTCACGACAAACTTCTAATCCATCAATTTTTGGTAACATTAAGTCCAAAATGACTAAATCTGGATTTTTTTCATGAAAAGCAGCAAGTCCTTCTTCACCATCAAATGCGGTAATGACCTCAAATCCTTCTTTTGAAAGACTAAACTTGACGATGTCTGAGATTGGTTTCTCATCATCTACAACTAGAATTTTCTTCATATCAATCTTCCTTTACTCTATTCTTTTTTATGCCCAAACACTTTCTAAAATGTTGGTTTGTTCTCTATCTGGTCCTACTGAGAAAGTAGAAATACGAACGCCGACTAATTCTGAAATACGACGTACATAGTTACGTGCATTTTCAGGTAGTTCTTCTAGTGAACGGCATCCTGTAATATCTTCACTCCAACCTGGTAATTCTTCATAGACTGGTTCACATTGACCTAGTTCAACTAAGCTTGCTGGGTAATGGGAAATTTCTTCTCCATTTGGTTTGCGGTAAGCTACACAAATTTTCACTGTTTCAAGGCCTGTTAAAACATCAATACTGTTTAAGCTTAAGTTTGTAATGCCTGATACACGTTTAGAGTGGCGCATTACAACGCTATCGAACCACCCAACACGTCTTGGACGCCCAGTGGTTGTACCGTATTCACGTCCGACTTCACGGATACGTGAGCCGATTTCATCGAATAATTCTGTTGGGAAAGGGCCATCCCCTACACGAGAAGTATATGCTTTACATACCCCAACCACTTTATTGATTTTTGAAGGTCCAACACCGCTACCAATCGTTACCCCACCAGCAACTGGGTTAGAAGAAGTTACAAATGGGTATGTTCCTTGGTCGATATCCAACATCACCCCTTGTGCCCCTTCGAATAACACACGTTTTCCTTGGTCTAATGCATCATTTAAAATCACAGAAGTGTCGCAAACGAATTGTTTCATTTGTTGACCATATTCATAGTACTCTTCAAAAATATCATCGAACTCGATTGGATCTGCATCGTACATTTTAGTAAAGAGACGGTTCTTTTCAGCTAAGTTAATTCTGAGACGTTCTGCAAACACTTCTCTATCGAGTAAGTCTGCCACACGAATCCCTACACGAGCCGCTTTATCCATGTAACAAGGTCCAATCCCTTTATTCGTTGTTCCAATTTTGTTGTCGCCTTTTGCTTCTTCTTGTAATTGGTCTAGGCGAATATGATATGGCAAGATAACATGCGCGCGGTCTGAAATCCGTAAGTTATCAGTAGTCACATTTCTTTCGTGTAAATACGCAAGTTCTGTAATGAGAGATTTTGGATTTAAAACAACTCCATTTCCAATCACACTAATTTTTTCTGGTGAAAAAATACCGGATGGAATTAAATGAAGTTTATAAGTGACCCCATTAAACTGAATGGTATGCCCTGCATTGTCGCCCCCTTGATATCGAGCGATTACTTCTGCATTCTCACTGAGGAAATCCGTAATCTTACCTTTACCTTCGTCTCCCCATTGTGTTCCAACAACTACTACTGATGACATTTGACGCACCTCTTCTATTTTTTTAAATTTTACTATGCCATAGGAGCTCTTTGCTCAATTTCATCTGGCACTAAATTTGTAAACTTATTAAATTCCTTCATGAAGTTCAATTCAACCGTTCCACGTGGACCGCTACGGTTTTTCTCAATAATCACTTCAATGGTACTATTTGGCTCAACTTCTGGAACCTGTCCATTTTCATCTGGCTCTTGACGATAATAATCATCACGATATAAGAACGCTACGATATCCGCATCTTGCTCAATGGATCCAGACTCACGAATATCCGACATGATTGGTCGCTTATCTTGACGTTGTTCCACTCCACGAGATAATTGAGAAAGTGCAATAACTGGAACCTTTAATTCCTTCGCTAATTTTTTCAAATTACGAGAAATTTCAGAAACCTCTTGTTGACGACTCTCTTTTCCGTTTCCTTCGATTAATTGTAAGTAATCAATCACTACTAAGCCGAGATTATTCCGCTCTTGCTTCAACCGACGACATTTCGCACGAATCTCTGACACACGAATTCCTGGAGTATCATCGATATAAATAGGCGCTTCAGCAAGAACCCCTGTCGCCACGAAATATTGCGTATATTCCTCATCGGTCAATTTCCCTGTTTTCAAATGTCCTGCATTAATGCTCGCATGAGAACAGATAATCCGTTCTACTAAAGACTCTGCCCCCATTTCAAGACTGAAAATAGCAACTGTTTCATTCAAATTAACCGCAACGTTCTTTGCAATGTTTAACACGAAAGCAGTCTTCCCGACAGAGGGACGTGCTGCTAAAATAATTAGCTCATCGGCATGAAGACCAGAAGTCATTCGGTCTAAACCGATGTACCCTGTAGCAATACCAGTAACTTCTCCATTATTTTTGGATCGCTCTTCAAGACTTTCATATGCATCATGTAAAACATCGCGAATTGGAATGAATCCAGCTTTATTTCGTCCTTCAGATACAGAAAGAATATCTCTTTCAGCTGTATCTAAAACATTTGCAATTGTTTCATCTTCTTGATATGCATTTTTAACGATATTCGTCGATGTCTTAATTAACTTACGACGAGTTGATTTCTCTAAAACAATTTGAGTATAAAATTCCACGTTGGCTGCTGTCGGAACTTTATCAAGAAGCTCAATAATACCCGCTTCTCCACCCACATTTTCAATTTGGTTCTTTTGTCTTAATTTTTCTGAAACGGTGATTGGATCGATCGCTTCCGAATTTTGATTTAATTCAATCATTGCGGCAAAAATCAATTGATGAGCAACGCGATAAAAATCATCGGGTACAAGAAACTCCATGACCGAGATAATTGAGTCTTGTTCCAAAAGAATTGAACCCAAAACGGCCTCTTCTGCCTCTAGATTTTGTGGCGGAACTAAATTGGGATATAGCTCTTCCATTCAAACACCCTTTCTACTAAAAATAGCCATAAAAATACAGTTTCATTGTATCACAAAACACCCTAATAAAACAGAAGATTGGGCTCAAAATAAAAGATAACTTAATTACTTTGTGATTTTTATCACTTGTTTTAATAAATAAAGAGACTATCCGAGTGGGATAATCTCTTTTCTAATTTTTAACTTTATTGAGCGACAATATTCACTGTCATAATCGCTTGCACATCATGATGTAATTTAACAGGGACACGAGTGTATCCTAACGCTCGAATTGGAGCTGCTAATTCGAATTTACGACGATCCAATTCAACATTGAATTTCTTGTTGAATTCTTCGGCGATTTGTTTTGCTGGGATTGCTCCGAATAAACGTCCATCTTCCCCTGCCTTAGCCTTAATGGTAACCACTGTTTCTTCACGTTCTAGGAACTCTTTTAATTCCTTGGCTTTTGCTAATAATTCAGCGTTATGTTTTTCTTCTGCTTTCTTTTGACCTGATAAAGTCGCAAGGTTTGCTGAAGTGGCTTCTTTTGCAAAACCGTTCTTAATTAAGAAATTTTGTGCATAGCCATCAGCTACATTTTTAACTTCGCCTTTTTTACCTTTGCCTTTTACATCTTTTAAGAAAATTACTTTCATGTTTCTTCCTCCTAATTATAAGTTAATTTCACTACCAATTTCTTCAATGACTTGCATTAATTGGCGGATTGCATCTTCAATCGTGATATCCGATAGCTGAGTAGCAGCATTCGATAAATGTCCGCCACCACCCATTTTTTCCATTACACGTTGAACGTTCTTATTACCAAGACTTCGCGCGCTAATTCCAACCCGGCCATCATTGCGTTTAGTCACCACAAATGAAGCATCGATGTTTTCCATAGACAACATCATATCGGCTGTTTGGGCTGCAACAACAGTAGGATAAACGGTATTTTCTTCACCATGAACAATTCCGACATTGTTAGGAAGCATTTCGAGTGAGTTTAATAAATGTGAACGCATTAAGTACGTATCTACATTTTCTTTTAATAAGCGTTGGATAAGGATTGTATCCGCACCAACGGATTTCAAATAACTAGCCGTATCAAAGGTACGAGACCCTGTACGAAGCGTGAAATTACGCGTATCCACAATAATACCAGCAAGTAATGTGGTTGCTTCGATTGGCTGGATTTTCTCAGCTTCTTCAGATTGATATTCTAGTAATTCTGTAATCAATTCACCCACAGATGAAGCATACGGTTCAATATAAACCAAGTCAGGATTTTCAGGGAATTCCTCTCCACGACGGTGATGGTCGATAACCACTAATTTATTCGCCTTTTTAACAATAGACGGAGCAGCACATAGGGAAGGCTTACTTACATCGACAATAATAACAAGTGTATTTTCAGTAATTAACGCTTCTGCCATTTCTGGATTTACGATAGCGGAAGAGAGGAGTTCATCTTTTTTAATCACTTCCATCAATTTCTTGATATCATGCGAATATTGCTCTGGATTTGTGACAATCCAAGAGGTTTTACCGTGCATTTTAGCGATTCTTCGAATACCTAAACATCCACCAATACTATCCATATCTGGATATTG
This sequence comes from Granulicatella sp. HMSC30F09, assembly GCF_001806915.1. Classification (NCBI taxonomy): domain Bacteria; kingdom Bacillati; phylum Bacillota; class Bacilli; order Lactobacillales; family Carnobacteriaceae; genus Granulicatella; species Granulicatella sp. HMSC30F09. The sequence continues at coordinate 95,255 of NZ_KV786410.1, forward strand.
GTGGCCCATAACCATTACTTGATCTGCTTCTGCAATAAGGTTTTCTAATGCTTGAGAAACCATTCGAGAACGCACTCTTGTACGTTTTTCTAGCGGGTTGCTCTTACCACCGTAGAAGCGAGTTTCTTCGTTTTTAGAACGGACAACGACTTGGTCACCGCCTCGTCCTAAGGCTAAATCAAGGTTATCTTGCGCAAATTTAGCGATTGCACCATAATCCATCTCTTCTTGAGTATCATCCGCATATGAGAACCCCATACTTACAGTTAGTGGGGTATTTTGTTGAGCTGTTGTCTCACGGACACGGTCAATAATCTCAAATTTCGTTTTTTCAAGTTCAGAAAGGATGTTTTTATCTAAAAATGCGACAAAACGGTCTGAACTAACACGTTTTAAGTAGATATTATTGTGATTTGCCCAGCTAGTAAGCTGATTCGTCACGAAATTATTCAAGTTTGATTTCTTACGGTCGCTCAGCGATTGAGAGACTTCAGCAAAATTATCGACGAAAATTTGTCCAAATACAGGTCTTTCGTCTAAATACGTCTCTTTAATTAACGCATATTCCGTAATATCCATCATGTAGAGCATTCCAATATCGTTATGGTAGACTATTTGGAAGTATTTATCTTTCCAATGGACTACATTATCATTATCATCATCAAGATTTTTAACGATATTGGCTAAATCTGGATCAACTACTTCGAGTTTAAACCCTAATAGTTCTTTGCGTTCAAAATACTTTTGCAGATAAGGATTAATCCATTGAATTTCTCCATTATCGTCTAGTAAAAGCATTCCAATCGGCATTTTGATAGAGGCATCTTGCGAACCTTTATTGATTTTATACGATAAGTTCGTTACATAATGATTCGTTTCCTGAATAATATAGTTTGCGAACGAGTAGAGGAGTGTTCCTAATAAAATAATAAATAAAGTAAGGATAAGTCCCATCCATATATTCATTACGTATGCCACAACCAGCATACAGAGAATAATTGCTATAAATGAGAATCCGTATTTCTTCATTGTTTCACTTTTAAGAAATGTCGGTAAAGCCTTAATACGTTCTTTTAGGCTTTTCTTCATTCTTGCACCTTCTTTCTATATAGATTATTTTACCATAGTTTTAGCCCCTCGTCAGTTCTCTAAAATTGTTTCACGTGAAACAATTTAGGAGAGGGTAGGGGTACAAATGTTTCACGTGAAACATTCTTTTATATGTATTCGATTTTTTATAATGATACTGCTTAAATCTAAACAAATAGAAATTAACTTTTAATAGGATACAGCTTTATAAAACAAAAAAGGATTGAGAAATTCTCAATCCTTTTATTTAATATTAGTCAACTGTTGTGAATGGTAATAATCCCATGATACGAGCACGTTTGATTGCAACAGTTAAAGTACGTTGGTGTTTAGCACAAGTACCTGTTACACGGCGTGGTAAGATTTTACCTTTTTCAGAAATGTAACGTTTTAATAATTCTACATCTTTGTAATCAATGTAGTCTACATGGTTTGCACAGAAGTAGCAAACTTTTTTACGACGGCGTTGACCGCCACCTCTACGTTGTTGAGCCATTATGGTATCCTCCTTTTAAACTTTAGAATGGTAAATCATCATCTGAAATGTTGATTGTCTCTCCATTACTTAAGAATGGATCTGACATTCCACCACCGAATGATGAAGTAGGAGTGTTAAATTGATTAAAGTTATTTGATTGGTTTTGTTGGAATCCACCTTGTGAGCTTTGATCGTTTGCAGGGCGTTGTTCAGTAACATTACGTGATTCTAACAATGAGAAGTTCTCAGCTAGCACTTCAGTCACATAAACTTTTTGGCCTTGTTGGTTATCATAGCTACGAGTTTGAATACGTCCTTCAATTCCTACTAGTGAGCCTTTACGAGTGAAATTCGCAAAGTTTTCTGCAGCTTTACGCCACATTACGCAGTTGATAAAGTCTGTTTCACGTTCACCGTTTTGGTTTTGGTAACGACGATCAATTGCGATAGAGAAGCTCGCATAAGCAGTTCCGTTTGAAGTATAACGTAAATCAACGGCACGTGTTAAGCGTCCAACTAATACAACATTATTAATCATTTAATTCTTACTCCTTTCAAGATTTTTGTTTACTTATAATAAACAATTATGCTTCTAATTTAACGATCATGTGACGTAAGATGTCGTTGTTGATTTTCGCTAAACGGTCGAATTCATCGATTGCAGCAGCATCTTCAGCAGTGATGTTCACTAAGTGATAGATACCTTCTTGGAAATCTTTAATTTCGTATGCAAAACGACGTTTCGCCCAGTCTTTAGATTCAACAACAACTGCACCGTTGTCTGTTAAAACAGCATCAAATCTTGCAACCAATTCAGCTTTAGCAGCTTCATCGATGTTTGGACGGATGATATATAAAATCTCGTATTTTGATGTTTGACTCATTGACTGTCACCTCCTTATGGACTTTTGGCCTACTGAATTTTCAGCAAGCAAGGAGAGTATCATTTCTAATACTCACGTTCAATCATTATAGCAAACAAAGCTATAGAATGCAACAGAAATCCGCATTGCAGAGGTGCTTAGGAAAATTTGTGAGTACCAAAAAAAGTGTCATTATATCATATCTGATATGTAGCATATATGTTACAATTGGCTTATAAAGGAATTAGGGGGAGAAATAAAAAATGGTGGATTATTTAAAACGGCTTTTTGACCGACTTGACGCGAAATATGAGACTTTTAGAGATGATTTTGAAGCAGAATATTTTTTGCAGAAGAATGCCTTAGCGATGATCAGACTTCGGAGGGACTCTGGACTGACACAAACGGAATTCGCTAAAAACGCCGGTATGACGCAAGGAAATCTCTCTAGGCTCGAAAAAGCAATTTATAATCCGACGCTCGCACATCTTCAAAAAATTTCGAGTAAAAATGGGTATGATTTAGAGATTCGTTTTAAGAAAAAGAAGCGATTAATACGATGAAATCAACAAAAATAGCTCCTACAAACCAACTGTAGGAGCTGTTTTTTTAATTTTATCCCCAAACTTCATGAACGATCTCGTCAATGAGTTTTAATTTATTCCATTGCGCTTCAATCGTTAAGATATTGCCTTCTTCTGTAGAAGAGAATCCACATTGAGGGCTGAGGCATAATTGTTCAAGAGGAACGTACTGACTGGCTTCTTTAATACGAGCGATAACTTCGCCTTTATCCTCTAAGTCCCCTGATTTAGAAGTAATTAAGCCAAGTACGACTTTTTGGTCTTTAATATAGCGAAGTGGAGTAAAATCTCCAGCACGGTCGCTATCATATTCCAAGAAGAAGCCATCTACACGGCAATGACCAAATAGCGTTTTCGCAACTGGCTCATAACCACCACTAGAGAACCATGTTGAGCGGAAGTTTCCGCGGCAAATATGCATGTTTACCACTAAATCTTCTGGTTTCCATTCAATGACACGATTTAATACATCCACGTAGTCACGAGCGATTTGTTCGAGGTCGAATCCACGCGCTTCGTACGCTTCACGTTTATCTAACGCACAGAACTCACCCCAGCTAGTGTCATCTAATTGAATATTACGGCATCCTAAGTCGTAGAAGCATTGCAATGCCTTACGGTATGCTGCCACCACGTCATCATAGAAGAGGGCTTCATTGTCTTTGTAGCGCTCAATTGGTACATAGTTTTTCTCACGAACTTGCGTAATCAAATGCAACATACTTGGTGAAGGGATTGTTAGTTTCACCGGTGTTTCGCCAGCATGCTCTTTTAAGAATTTGAAGTGTTTTACGAATGGATGGTTCTCTGAAAAATCCACTTTATCAACGATACGTAATGTTTTTGGCTTCACATCTTTATCTTTGAATTGAACAGAGAAGTGGTCTACTTCGACAAGTTCAACCCCATCTAAGTTTTCTAAGAAATCTAAGTGCCAGAATGCACGACGGAATTCACCGTCTGTGACAGACTTAAGTCCAAGTTCTTTTTCTTTCTCGATTAGGGCAATGATTTCTTCGTTTTCAACGCGTTCGAGTTCTTCGGCAGTGATTTCTCCATCATTAAATTTCGCACGGGCTTCTTTTAGACGTTCTGGACGTAAGAAACTTCCTACGTGATCGAGTCTAAATGGCGCTTTTTGACAACAGTTACAGTTTTCGTGATTTGACATGTGTTTTCCTCTTTTCGTTTATTCAGCTTCTGGTAAGTATGCAATAGCGCGAACAGGTGACCCTGGAGTATGGTTCCAGTTAGGGTATGAAATTGAAATCACAGCACCGACTGAAGGAACTTGATCAAGATTCGCTAATACTTCCACTTGGAAGATATCTTGGCTTAATAAATAGTATTCATTTGTTAACCCATGTGCTGCAGCGTGAACACCTGAGTCTGTATCTAATGTTTCATGACCTACAGCTTTCACATGACGTTCGTGAATTAAGAATTCAAGCGCATCTTTTGCCCAACCTGGTGTGTGTTGAACGTCGTTTTCGTCTAAATTACGAACCGCATCTTGGTCTGGCCAGCGGTGTGACCAGTCGCTACGGAAGGCTACAAAGGCACCTGGTTCGATTTTTCCATATTCTTCTTCGAATGCTAATACGTCTGCTTTTGTTAATTCAAAATTTGGATTTTCAGCAACTTCTTTTGAACGGTCGATGACGTAGAGTGGTAATAATAAATCTTTTAACTCGATTTCATCCAGGAAACGTCCGCCTTCATAGAAGTGGCAAGGAGAGTCGATATGTGTACCGTATTGTGTTACCACTGATAATTGTTGGACGTGGAATCCATCTTTTAATGTAAATAAATCTTTTTGTTCCAATGCTGGTAGAGCAGGGAAGTGAGGGCTATTCGCATCGATTTGATGGCTTAAGTTCACCCATTTTGCTTGTTTTAATGTTTCAAAAGCTTTGGCTAATTGTTGTTGAAATGCTGTCATAATGTATCTTCCTTTCTAAATAGGGGAAGGCTGTGGTTCAAAAGTTATTCTCCCCACAGCCTTTTTGTTCATTTTATAATGAGAGGTTATTCTCCCCAAACCTCACGAGCGATTTCAGTAATCAATGCAATTTTCTTCCATTGATCTTCTTCTTTAATCACATTTCCTTCTTCTGTTGAAGCAAATCCACATTGTGTACTTAAGTATAAGTTTTCAAGTGGCACATATTGGCTTGCTTCTTTAATACGAGCGATGACTTCATCTTTGTCTTCTAAGTCTGCAAATTTTGACGTTAAGAGTCCTAATACGACTTTCTTCTCATTCCCAACTTTCGCAAGAGGCTTGAAGTCGCCGGCACGGTCTGTATCGTATTCTAAGTAGTACGCATGTACGTGTTCGCCTGCTAATAGCTCATCTTCTACTTTTTCGTATCCCCCTTGAGAAATCCAAGTAGAGTGGAAGTTACCGCGACAAACGTGTGTGTTCACTACTAAGTCTTTTGGTAGTGCATCAAGAACTGAGTTGTTCAATTGTAATGCACGACCTGCAAAGTCACGACGAACTTCTTCTAATGGACGGTCTGCGTTGAAACGTTTTGCAAAACCATCGTCTGCTAAAGCGCCCCATGTACAATCGTCAAATTGAAGGGTACGAAGTCCTTCATTGTATAAATCTGTAATCACATCTACATAAGCATTCTTGATAGCTTCAAAAAGCTCTTTTTCTGTTGGATAAACGGCTTTCCAAGCTGCAATATGTTCAGGAGTACGGATTAATTCGAAATAGAATTGTGATGGAGAAGGGATTGTGAATTTCACAATAACATCTTCGTCTTTCACTAAGTCACGTAAGAATTTGAAATGTTCTACGAATGGGTGGTTATGTCCATCGATTGGAGCCGTTAATGTTGATGTATCGGCTTTTGTTTCAATACCGTTGAATTTATAACCGTGTTCACCTACCGTATGTTCTACGCCGTTGAATCCCCAGAAGAAGTCAAGGTGCCAGTAAGCGCGGCGGAATTCGCCGTCTGTAACGCCTTTTAATCCAGCAGCGATTTGTTTTTGAACAAGTTCGCGGATTTCTTTATCTTCTACAGCTGTTAATTCTTCGCGTGTGATTTCGCCGTTTGCAAATTTTGCGCGTGCTTCTACTAAATCTTTAGGACGTAAGAAACTTCCTACGTGGTCTACTCTAAATGGTGCATGTGTTGTCATAAATGTGTTTCTCCAATCTATCTTCGAATTTCTTCTTGTGGGAGGATTATTCTCCCCATACCTCACGAGCGATTTCGCTAATTAAGGCAATTTTCTTCCATTGATCGTCTTCAGTAAGGATGTTTCCTTCTTCCGTTGATGCAAATCCACATTGTGTACTTAAGTATAAGTCTTCTAGTGGAACGTATTGGCTCGCTTCTTTAATACGAGCAATGACTTCATCTTTGTCTTCTAATTTTCCTGATTTAGAAGTTAGAAGTCCTAGAACGACTTTCTTACCATTGTTTACTTTTGCGAGTGGCTTGAAGTCGCCGGCGCGGTCTGTATCGTATTCTAAGTAGTACGCATGTACGTTTTCGTCTTCGAATAATGCGTCGCTCACTGAATCATAGCCACCTGAACTTGCCCAAGTTGAGTGGAAATTACCACGGCATACGTGAGTGTTCACTGTTAAATCTTCTGGTAAGTCTTCTAGAATTCCGTTATTTAATTCTAAGAATTCACGTTTGTGTTCTCTTCTTAACTCTTCAGGTGTTAAATGACTTTCTTTTGAGATGATGTTTAAGAAGTTATCATCTACGATAACACCCCATGTACAGTCATCGATTTGTAAGAGACGGCAACCTGCATCGTATAATTCTTTAATTACTTGTCTGTAAGCAGCAATGATATCTTTAAAGAGTTCTTCTTTTGAAGGGTATACTGAGAAAGTTTGCTCAATATGCTCTGCGTCACGAATCAATTCGAAGTAGAATTGCGCTGGAGCAGGGATTGTTTGTTTTACGATGAAATCTTCATCTTCAAATTGTTTTAAGAATTTGAAGTGTTCAACGAATGGGTGATTTTCACCAGTGATTTTTCCAACGACATCTGCTGAGTCTGGTTTTGTAATTTCATCGTGGAATTGATATCCGATTTTTGCTTGCGTATGTTCCACTCCGTTTAATCCCCAGAAGAAATCTAAGTGCCAATATTGGCGACGGAATTCGCCGTCTGTGAATCCTTTTAATCCAGCTTTCTTTTGTTGTTCGACTAACTTTTCGATGGCTTTATCTTCGACGGCTGTTAATTCCTCGCGTGTAATTTCTCCTTTTGCAAATTTTTCTTTTGCTTCTACTAATTCTTTTGGACGTAAGAAACTTCCTACGTGATCGACTCTAAATGGTGCTTGTAATTTTGACATTGGACATTCCTCCTATAAATAAAAAATCCTCACAGTATCGCTACTGCAAGGACGAAATTTCGTGTTACCACCTTGTTTTGTAGAATCCTCACGAATCCTACCTTACCGAGTACGCACACTGGGTGTTATACTCTACAGCTATAATGGGCTACCCATTTACGTCTAATGATTCGACGTAAAATCACTCCGAGGCCATCTTCAAAAATTCCATTTGATCTCTTCCCACCAACCGAGACTCTCTTAGCAAATTTTCTTTTCTACTCACCTGTTCTTTGTGATGTCTTATGAACATGTCCTTAGGATAACAGAGAACAAACCGCGCTGCAATAGGTTTTCTTATACCGTTTTTCTATCATTCGTTATAACTTGAAGTTATATATCTAAAATTCCTTTTAAAATAGGTTATAAAAAAGACTTAGAGAAAATCTCTAAGTCTTAAAATCATTATTCAGAATCGACTAATTCATGTAATTTTTTCTTATAGTGGAATGTTGCGAAAATTGATAAACCGAGAATCAAGACAACATACGCAATTGTAATAATCCAAACGAAGGTGCGATTCCATTCTGGTAAGTGAATTAATAGATAAATCGCTCCGAAGATAAATCCGAAGAGAACCACGACAAAAATGATCGACTTCACTCCGCTACGCGTACGGTTTAAAAGCTCAATGACATTCGTCCAACTTGGGGTAAAGAGCTTCAAGTCTCTCGCATATCCCCAACGGCTAAGTCCTAAACTGATAATTCCCCATGAGAGAATGATACCTAAGGTCATATAAATCGGTAAACGAAGTACTGTACAAATAACTGTCATAAGAATGACTGGAATCGCAGACTGAATCGCAAAGAGAATCCAAAATTTCCGTTCCAAAAATTCATGCATATCGAATGGAAGAACTTTGAGATAATAATAGTTTTCCCGCTCGAGTGAAATTCCGACTGCTAATAAGTTATTTCCTCCTGTATTAAAGAATGCAATGAAGGTAATGAGCATCGCAAATGGTAAGAAGGTATTTAGATTTAGGAAGTCCATAAAATTAATCCCTGCTGGAGCATTCCTTAAATTAAAAACTGTTGGAAGAAGCAAGAGATATGGTAATATTCCTGCACTAATAATCGTTTGCGTTAATACAGAACCTTCCATTAATTGGCGAAGTGTATAGCGAATCATGAATTTTGTTGAAATCTTGCTGCCATCTAACTCCATTTGTTTTACACGTTCGACTTTTACTTTCGAAGAGGATGTTTGCGAAACTGCTTGATAGAAGTTTGGCAATACAATGAACTTCACGAGTAGTAAAATCGCCACAAATACTAAGAGTACTAATCCCATCATCGGATAAACGCTCAAATCGAGTGGATTTAAAATCGCATCATAGAAGGCAAGTACTGGCTTAAGGAAAAGTGGCATTTCTCCTGTTAATACAGTATTCACCACGGATTTTGACAAAATCATTTGATAACCAATAACGGCCCCGAGAGAAATCCCAAAAATTAAAACATTCGCAATCACGGATTGATATTTTCTAAAGAGCGGAATCTTCGCTAGGAAGAAGCAGAGAAGAAACATCAATACGTAAACAGTCGCATTGAGTACAAGTGCCCCGATTAAGGCAATTGGAATCGTGAGGAGGAAGTTTCCCCTTGAAAAATACACATGGATTCCAAATAGCATTACAATTGGAAGAAAACCTTGCAATGTAGCCACCACAATCGAAAGGCTCTTTCCAAGAACCACTTCTAATTCTGTAAAAGCATATGGCAAATACGATTCAAAGTCTTTACTTTCATAAAAGACATTGTAAACAGCTGGTAAAGCTTGCGAAATTAAAATCATCAAGAATAAGAAAACCGTACTTGCAAATTGAAGTGGAGGGTATGAACGTCCCGAAATTGCTCCTGGAATTCCAAATAAAGCTCCAAACATCACCGCAAATAGCAATTGTTGCATCAATGTTCTCATCGCAACATTCACGGGTTTCGATGGGTTTTTCGCTTGTTTCTTTCGATAATTTTGTAACATTGCCGGTTGAGTCGCAAAAATTAAATTGGTCTTCACCAGCGTAAGAATTCGATTAAACCGCATGTGAATCCACTCCTTCTTGTCTACCGGCTAGTGATAAGTAGATTTCTTCAAGCGTGCTATCTGGTTGTTGGCCTTTCAACTCTTGAATCGTACCATAGAAGAGTAGTTTTCCTTTTTTCAAAATGGCAATTTTATCACAAAGTTGTTCTGCTACTTCGAGTACGTGAGTAGAGAAAAGAACAGTATTGCCTTTATCGGCATGTTCGCGCATCAATTTCTTCAAATCATACGATGCTTGAGGATCTAACCCAGTCATTGGTTCATCGAGTACCCAAATATCTGGATCCGAAAGTAGGGCACCAATGACAAATACTTTTTGTCGCATCCCATGTGAGAAGGAATCAATGACTTCATAGCGATGTCCTTCAAAATCAAATAAATCTAATAAATAAGCAAGACGACTTTCTACTTCGTCTAGAGTCATGCCATAAGAAGAAGCAACTAATTCCCAGAATTCATTGGCTGTTAATCGTAGGAATAAGTCTGGGCTATCAGCTACATAGCCAATTTTTTCTTTAATCGCAAGTCGATTTGCTGAAAGTTCTTGTCCATCGACAAAAATTTCGCCACTTGTTGGATTGATGACACTTACTAGGGATTTAATGGTTGTTGATTTTCCTGCACCATTATGTCCAATCAGTCCGATGATTTTTCCACTTTCAATCGTTAAATTCAACCCATCTAAAGCGACTGTTTGTCCATATTTTTTTGAAACATTTTTAAATTCAATCATGCAAATTCCTCCTTATGCCCCTGTATATCCCTATTATATAACTAGAATCCGCATAAAAAAAGAGATTTTCTTGCCTTCAAAGAGAACTTTTTTGCTAAAAAGCTTTACATTCGATTACTACGAATCCTTACGGGTATCTTCATAATAGTGGTAATAGGGCACCGGTTCGAGCCTATGGTCTCTCACCTTTGGGAGTAAGACAGAAGAAAAAATCGGACTCACAGTGTGAGTCCGATTTTCTTCGTAGTCTTACCCCCGCAAGGCTGATTAGGATTAAGCAAATCATAAATGATGAAGCTTAATCCAATCAGCTACTGCGTCAAATTCTATAAGTTTTTTTAGTAAGGAATAACCTCCTAACTCCCTCTAAGTACAGTGGTTGAATGGTATGATTCTTCGTAATCTCAATGAGTGCTTTTGATACTCTTTTTAGCACCATAAAGAAAAAAAGAACACAAAAAGCCATCATTTGATGGCTTTTTGCTTACTTACTATTCATTTTCTTCATCGACTAATTGTTGCGCAAAATCTTTCATATTGCCTTTGATTTGGTCATCTGAAAGAGATGCAGTTGGTGTTTCTGTTGCAGCTGTTTCAGCAGTTGCCTCAGTCACCTCTTCTGTTGTTTCTTCTTCGCGGTCCACAATCGCTAATGAACTTACAATCGCATCTTGATCGAGACGCATCATACGAACTCCAAGTGCGCCACGGCCTGTTTGAGATACGTCTTCAGCATGGAATCTGATGATAACCCCTTTATTGGTCATAATCAGTAAGTCTTCGTCTCCCGTTACGGTACGTAGGCAGACAAGTGGTCCATTTTTCTCGGTAATACGAAGTGTACGAACCCCTTTACCGCCACGGCCTTTCAATGCGTATTCGCTCGCAGCTGTACGTTTTCCATATCCTTTTTCACTCACGACTAATACTTCATTATCAGGAGTTAAAATATCCATTCCAATCACATAGTCGCCGTCACGTAGAGAAACCCCACGAACACCTGAAGCAGTACGACCCATCGCACGAACTTTATCTTCATGGAAGCTTACAGCATTACCATGATAAGTTCCAAGGATAATACCATCATTTCCGCTTGTGACCACTACACGGATGAGTTCATCATCTTCGCGTAATTGGATGGCACGTAGACCATTTGTACGGATATTCTTGAATTCTGATAGACGGACACGTTTCACTGTTCCACGTAAAGTAGTGAAGAACAAGTAACGTTCTGTTTCGTCAGATTCTGGAACACTGATAATCGCTTGGATTTTCTCAGCTGAATCAATGTTTAATAAGTTGATAACCGGTAATCCTTTTGCAGTACGGCTATATTCAGGAATTTCATACCCTTTTGCTTGGTACACTTTCCCTGTATTTGTAAAGAAGAGGAGTGAATCGTGTGTTGAACATGAAATCATGTTTTCCACGTAGTCATCATCATGGACGCTCATTCCTTGAACCCCACGTCCTCCACGGCGTTGTGCCTTGAATTCAGTGTTTGCAAGACGTTTGATATATCCATTCTTCGTTAATGTAATGACGACATCTTCTTGTTCGATTAAATCTTCATCTTCAAGGCTTAATGCTTCTCCGACTAATAATTCTGTACGACGAGGATTGTCGAAACGTTGTTGGATTTCAAGAAGCTCTTGTTCGATGATTTCGTAACGAAGTTCTTCGCTCGCTAATACTTTTTCTAAGTATTGAATCGTTGCTTGTAATTCGTTGTATTCTGCATCGATTTTCTCGCGTTCTAATCCTGTTAAACGAACCATACGCATATCGAGAATCGCTTGTGCTTGTTTATCGCTTAAGCCGTATTCATTCATGAAGCGGTCTTTGGCGATATCTCCACTTGCTGAACTTCTTAAGATGGCCACAATCGCATCGATATGGTCTAAGGCGATTTGTAACCCTTCTAAAATATGAGCGCGGTCTTCCGCTTTCTTCTTATCGAATAAGCTACGACGACGAACGACTTCTTCTTGGTGATCTAAGTAGTGGCGTAAAATTTCTTTTAAGCTTAATACTTTTGGCTCTTGATTTACAATCGCAAGCATATTGAAGCCGAAGTTTGATTGTAATGGTGTTAATTTGTATAAATTATTTAATACAACGGATGCTGAAACATCTCGACGCACTTCGATTACGACACGCATACCCACACGGTCAGATTCATCGTTTAAGTAAGTGATTCCTTCGATTTTCTTTTCGTGGTGTAATTGCGCGATCCGTTCTACTAAACGCGCTTTATTCACCATATATGGTAATTCAGTGATGATGATGCGTTCTTTTCCGTTTTTCAATTCTTCGATTTGTACGCGTCCACGAACCGTAATTGATCCGCGTCCTGTTTCGTATGCACGACGAATTCCAGATTTACCTAAGACAAGTCCTCCAGTAGGGAAGTCTGGCCCAGGAAGAACTTCCATTAATTCAGTGGTTGTCACATCAGGGTTCTTCATTAATAAGTGAAGAGCAGAGATGACTTCCGCCAAGTTATGTGGTGGAATATTGGTCGCCATCCCTACGGCAATCCCTGTTGCACCGTTTACTAATAAGTTTGGAATACGTGCTGGTAATACTTCCGGTTCACGTTCTGTTGAATCGTAGTTATCACGGAAATTAATCGTATCTTTATTAATATCGCGAAGCATTTCAAGAGCAATTTTACTCATACGAGCCTCTGTATAACGCATGGCAGCGGCGCCGTCTCCATCAACAGAACCAAAGTTACCGTGACCATCAATTAATGGATAACGGTATGAGAAATCTTGTGCCATACGAACCATGGCATCGTAAATTGCAGAGTCACCGTGTGGGTGATATTTACCCATTACGTCCCCGACAATACGCGCAGATTTTTTATGCGGTTTGTCCGGTGTCACTCCAAGTTCACTCATTCCATATAAAATACGACGGTGTACTGGTTTTAATCCATCGCGTACATCTGGTAGGGCACGCGATACAATAACACTCATCGAATACTCTAGAAATGATTTACGCATGGTATGCACTAAATCAGTTGATTCAAAAGTTTCTTCAAAGTGTTTCACTTCTTCAGACATAATTCGTCTCCTTTTCTATTCTTCTCTTCAAATTCGTTTACTAGATTAGATATCTAAATCTTCCATATTGACATATTTCGCATTGCTTTCGATGAATTCACGACGTGGTTCTACACGGTCACCCATCAAGATATCTAAAATTTGATCCGCTTCTGCAGCATCTTCCACAGATACTTGTAACATTGAACGGTTTTCAGGGTTCATGGTTGTTTCCCATAATTGTTCCGCATCCATTTCCCCAAGACCTTTGTATCGTGATAATTGTGGTTTTGGATGTGCTGGTAATTCTTTTAGTTTTTCTTCTAACTCTTTATCATTTTGAATGTAGTATTCGTTTTTACCTTGTTTCAACTTGTAAAGAGGTGGTTGCGCGATATAAATATATCCAGCTTCCACTGCAGGGCGCATATAACGATAGAAAAGAGTAATGAGCAATGTACGAATGTGACTTCCATCGACATCGGCATCGGTCATGATGACTAATTTTTGGTAACGAGCTTTCGATAAATCAAAATCTCCACCAAAACCAGTTCCCATCGCTGTAAAGAGCGAACGAATTTCTTCGTTGGCTAAAATTTTATCGAGTGTTGCTTTTTCAACGTTCAAGATTTTCCCGCGGATTGGTAAAATCGCTTGGAAATGACGTGAACGTCCTTGTTTTGCTGAACCACCCGCAGAGTCTCCTTCGACGATGAATAATTCAGAAATCGTTGGGTCATTGCTTGAGCAGTCTGCTAATTTACCTGGTAAGTTTGAAATTTCTAAACCAGATTTCTTACGAGTCACTTCACGCGCACGTTTTGCAGCAAGACGTGCTTTCGAAGCTAAAATCCCTTTTTCAACAATCTTACGTGCGACTTGAGGGTTTTCCATTAAGAATTTATCGAAGTGTGTTGAAAACAGTCTATCTGTAATCGTACGAGCTTCAGAGTTTCCTAATTTCGTTTTTGTTTGTCCTTCGAATTGTGGATCAGGATGTTTGATAGAAACAACAGCCGTTAAACCTTCACGGACATCTTCACCGCTTAGTTTTTCTTCGTTTTCTTTCATCAATTTTTGACGACGCGCGTAATCATTAATCACACGTGTTAAGGCCGTCTTCATCCCTGATTCGTGAGTCCCACCTTCATAAGTGTGGATATTATTCGTGAAGCTGAGAAGGTTTGTATGGTATCCAGAAGTGTATTGCATAGCCACTTCTACTTGAATACCATCTTGTTCTCCTTCAACGTAAATTGGCTCTTCGAATAACACTTGTTTTGATTTATTAAGGTGTTCGACATAGCTCTTAATCCCGCCTTCGTAGCAGAATGATTTTCTTACTGGCTCTTCTGGTCGGAAATCCGTAATCGTTAATTTTAATCCTTTGTTCAAGAACGCTAATTCACGCACGCGGTTGGCTAATTTATCAAATTCAAAGACTGTTGTTTCTTGGAAAATTTCAGGGTCTGGTACAAAGTACACGCTCGTACCATGTTTATCAGTTGTCCCAATGATTTTTAAGTCTTCTAAAACGGCACCACGTTTATAAGATTGCTCATAAATGTTGCCATCTTTAAATACTTGAACAGTTAAGTCTGTTGAAAGAGCATTTACAACAGAAGCCCCAACCCCGTGAAGACCCCCAGAAACTTTATAGCCTCCGCCACCGAATTTACCACCGGCGTGAAGCACTGTAAATACTGTTTCTACGGCAGGACGACCTGTTTTTTCTTGAATATCGACCGGAATCCCACGTCCATCATCAGTGACACGAATATGGTTTTCTTTGGTGATTTCAATTTCAATATGAGTGGCGAATCCTGCTAAAGCCTCATCAATCGAGTTATCCACGATTTCCCATACAAGGTGATGAAGCCCAGCACTACTTGTTGAACCAATATACATCCCAGGACGTTTACGAACAGCTTCGAGTCCTTCTAATACTTGAATCTGACTGGCATCATATTGCGCAGCTAATTCAGCTTTGTTTTCTTCTGTCATATGCTAATTCTCACTCTCCGTTTTTAAAATAGTTCCTTTTTCAATCGGTATTACGACTGGTTCATTAATAAATTGTTGCTTAATCCCATCCAGGCTCGTTGTCGTAATAAAGGTTTGCACCTTATTTTCAATGGCCTTAATCAGATGGGTTTGTCTGTCATCATCGAGTTCAGAAAGTACGTCATCTAATAATAGAAGAGGATACTCACCTGTCGATAATTTCATCAATTCGATTTCCGCAAGCTTTAAACTGAGAACGGTCGAACGTTGCTGTCCTTGCGAACCGTACGTTTGAACCGGAATCTCGTTCAAATAAAAAATCAAATCGTCACGGTGCGGTCCAATCAGCGTTGTGGCTTGATCCGCCTCACGAGTTTGATTCTTCTTGAATTGATCGATATAAATTTCTTTCATTTGCGAAGGAGTTAAACCATCCTCCAGGGGAATCGTTGCTTGATACGACACCGAGAATTTCTCACGACCAAGCGATAACTGGTCATGAATCGGAATGGCTAAAGCCTCCAATTGCTTCATAAAATCGAGACGATGAAAGACGATTTTACTAGCTAACTCGCTTAACATCTCGCTTAAAACCTCTAAGTATTCGTCAGGCTGCTTTTTCTTAATCGCTAGCTGCTTCAAATACGTATTGCGTTGTTTTAAGACGCGATTATATTCCACTAAATCGTAGAGGTAGAGGGAACTCATTTGTCCAAGTTCCATATCCACGAATTTACGTCTGTTTTGCGGAGACCCTTTGACAAGCGTGAGATTCTCTGGGGCAAATAGAATAACATTTAAGTTTCCAAGGTAGGAACTCAGTCGTTTTTGCTCCAAATAATTCACTTTCGCGATTTTTCCTTTTTTAGAAAATTGCAATTCTAAATTCGTCTTTGTCGCTGTTTTTTCAACGGTCCCTTTAATCGTCGCAAAGTCTTTTTTCCATCCAATCAGTTCTTTGTCGTTTGTAGTGCGGTGGCTCTTTGTCATCGCCAAGGCATAAATCGACTCCATCAGGTTGGTTTTACCCTGTGCATTTTCACCAATAAAAACATGCACACCCTCTGTAAACTCTAGTTGGACAGATTCATAATTACGAAAGTTTTGTAATTGTAAATTAGTCAGCTTCATGCGTCATGTGTGTTCAAATCATTTTCATCCGATTTCATTTCTTTCACAATAAAAATACCCTCATCAGGTATTTCGACACGTGTATTCGGATATAATTTTCTACCACGTCGATTTTCTAACTCTCCATCTACAAAAACTGTATATTCTTGCAGGTACCATTTTGCTTGTCCGCCCGTTGTAATGACATCAATATGCTTTAAAAATTGCCCTAATGTAATGTACTCATCAGAGATCGATACGATAGTTGTCATGAACTTCCTCTTTTCTAATGGATATTGGTGAGAACTCCATTAAACTCATGCATGCTCACATATTTTTAAGTAGAATAACTCTACATTATTATACATTTTTTACAAGCTTTTCGCAAAGAAATTGCAAATTTTAGGGGGTTATTTCAATTTTGAGGCAAAAACATCAAAAAAGCCTAAAAAAACAAAAAACAAAATTTACTAGGATTTTTTTTAAAATTGAAAGTTTTGGGCCAAAAATCACCCCAAAATCGTGCTGCCCGAAATTCACTTATAAGTGAATTTCGGGAAATTAATCAGATGAAGGTTGAAATATATGCTATACTATTGACAAATAAAGCATTTCGAGGATTCTAATATGAATATTGAGCCATTAAAAAGAGAATTAGAGGAAGAAATTAAACATAGAAATTACGATTCATTGGTTTATGTATTATTTGATGAATCTAATACCACGCTATTTGCAGTACATCTTTTCTATAAAAATCATTTATTTATGGTGAATAGTAGAGATGATAGATCTTATGTTTTAGGAAAGACATTTGAATTTACAAATTTCATTGATGCAAAAGAGAAGTTTTTCAATATTTTAGACTTTATTGTTCGAGAAGGTCGTAGAGAGGTAGCTAAACACGGAAGTTATATGTATTCTTCTCCATTGTGGGATGATTATAAAAACTAAGAATCAAAAAGGAATTAGGCAGCATTCACTGCTTAATTCCTTTTTCTATACATAAAAAAACTCGAGCCTTCAAAACGAAAGCTCGAGTGAAAGTTTGATAACTTACGATTACCCGTTGAATGTACGAACAGGTGTCACTAATTGAATGAAGCTATGTGGAATACCAGAATGGTCTTCTTTTAGTTTCAATGTGAATGGACGGTTTGATTCTAAGAAGTTGATGACAGCTTCTGAAGAACCGAATAATTTCAACGCTTCTTTTAAGTAGTCAGGGTTGAATGAAATTTCAAGTGGAGCTCCTTCGAAGTTTTCCACAGCGATTTCTTCTTCAACCGTACCCACTTCAGGAGATTTACCTGTTAATAGAATGCGTTCCGGAGAAAGTGTTAATGTCGCGATATTATTTTTATCCGTATGTGACATTAATGAAGCACGTTCTACAGCTGCTACAAGTTCGCTCGCAACCACTGTAATTGAAGTGTTCGCTCCGTCGTTAATTAAACGGTCTGTATCAGGGTACATTCCTTCTAATAAACGAGAGTAGAAGGATAATGTTTCTGTTTGGAACAAGATTTGATTATCTGTAATCGCAAAATCGATTGTTTCTAATCCGTCGATGATACGAGATAATTCTAATAATGTTTTACCAGGTAATGTCATTTCAAAAGTCAATGCATCACTTCCAGCTGGCATTTGTAGTGGAATGATACGTTGGCTTAAACGGTGAGAGTCAGTTGCAACTGCTTTTAATTGGTTGTCTTTAATCACCATATGAATCCCTGTTAAGATTGGACGAGATTCTGCAGTTGAAACGGCAACCGCTGTTTGTACAATCACTTGTCTAAATAATGGTACAGGAATGGTAATCACATGATTTTTTTCGATTTCTGGTAATTGTGGATAATCCACTGCAGATAAACCATTTAATGTAAATGATGCATTACCTGCTGTAATCGTTGCTTGTAATTGATCGTTTGTTTCAATAGAGAAGAGATTTAAAGGTAATTTTTTAACGATTTCTCCAAAGAAACGAGCAGGGAGAACGATGCTACCTGGTTCTTGGACTGTTAATTGTAATTCTTCGTCTTCGATAGGTAAGAATACTTCGATAGAAACTTCTGAATCACTACCTGTTAATGTTAAACCTTCTTCACTTGCAACTAATTTAATCCCAGTTAAAATTGGAATCGTTGTTTTTGATGGAATCGCACGTTGAACATCGACTAGATTTTTTAAAAATCCTTGTCTGTTTACTGAAAATTTCATAACTTCCTCCTTTTGGATGTCCTTTTATATTTAATTTATTTATTAAAAAAATAGTAATAGTAGTAGGGGCTGTGTATTTTGTGGAAAAGTAAAGAATCCCTACAGCTCTTTCATTTTTGATTGTGGATAACTATTGTGGATAAACAGCTTGAATTTTTTGAGTTATCCACTGACTACTGATGAAGCAATCCTTTAATTTCATTAATGACTTGAGTCGTTTCACTATTTTCTTTTACTTCTAAGCTGATTTTTTCATAAGCATGAAGAACGGTTGAATGGTCTCTACCAAAGTCAGATCCAATTTTTTGTAAAGAACTTCCTGTTAATTCACGTGAAAGATACATGGCGATTTGACGAGGTTGAACCATTGTTTTCGTTCTCTTTTTCCCTTTAATATCTTCAACAGTAATATTGTAATATTTGGCAACAGCACTTTGAATATCATGAATCGATAGTAATTTCTCTTTACCACCTGGTAGGAGATTTTTCAAAGCTTCTGCGGCTAAATCTGTTGAAATATCTTCGCCAACCATCACGGAATAGGCTTGAAGACGCATTAGAGCTCCTTCCAACTCACGTACGTTTGATTGAATATGTCCTGCTACATAGCTTAGTACATCGATTGGAATATTAAATCCAAGAGATTGTGCTTTATTTTGTAAAATCGCAATCCGAGTTTCTAAGTCTGGTGGAGTAATATCCACAGGAAGACCAGAAACGAAACGAGAAACAAGTCTTTCTTGAAGTGCTTTAATTTCTGTTGGTTGTCGGTCACTAGTAAGTACGATTTGTTTTTGGTTATTGAATAAAGCATTAAAAGTATGGAAGAATTCCTCTTGTGTTGCTTCTTTTGCTGCTAAAAATTGAATATCATCGACCAGTAAAATATCCACATTGCGATAACGATTGCGGAATTCTTGTGGTGTCTTTGATCCAATGGAAGCAATCATTTCATTCATAAACTCTTCACTGGTTACATATTTAACACGTGCTGTTGGATGATTCTTCTTATAATCATTCCCAATCGCTTGCATTAAATGGGTTTTTCCAAGACCTACACCCCCATAGAAAAAGAGTGGGTTATAAGCCGTTCCAGGGTTTTCCGCTACATACCGAGCAGCAGCCGTAGCCATTTGGTTCCCTTTCCCGATAATGAATGTATCAAAAGTGTATTTTGGATTTAAATGAGAATCCTCTTCAATCACAGTTGGAGAAGGATGACTTAATCCAGTCGTTTGTGTTTCTTCTATATTACTGTTGTTCGATTGAAAAGAAGAAATCGCTGGTTCGAAATCAGACTCTGGTGTAATAAATCTAGGTTCAAATGATTGTCTGAAATAGTCGTACCCAAATTCAATAATGTCTCTTAATAAATTATCTTGCCAATATCTGGCAAATGTTTGAGAAGGGACTTTAATATAAAGAATATTTTTCTCGATACGAACAGGTTCAGCGGGTTTTATCCAATGGTTGAATGTAAACTCGGAATTTGTTTTTTCAAATTGTTCTAATAATATATCCCAAAAATCTTGAATGGAATTCATAAATGCACCTCCTTATAGTTCTAAAGATTCTAATCCAGTTAACAGTTTACCATCTTTCAATAGAGTTTTCCACAATTGGATGGAGAAAACCACAATAAATCAAAGTTTTTAATAAAATTATCCACAAAAATGTGGATAATCGATAAGATTAATAGAGAATAAACAGAGTTATACACAGAAAATTTCAAGTTATTCACATTCATTTTTATTGATTTAAAGAGATTTTAACAACTTATCCACCAGTTGTGGATAGATTTATACAAACAGAGTGTTATTTTGTGGATAAGTTGTTGAAAACTAGTGGATGAAGAGTTGTTTTTAAAAAAAGATTTCCACTATGATTGTTGATAACTAAAAAAATCGATGCAAAAATACAGTTATTTGTAGAAATTTTTAGAGAGATTATGGTATGATACTTCAGTAATTTAGCGATTAGATAGTTTATATTGACAATTCAATATTTTATATTTATAATGTACTAGACTGTCTAGGGAGACTAGATATTTCATTTACAGTAGGAGGTGCACATCGAATGAAAAGAACATATCAACCAAGCAAACGTAAACGTCAAAAAGTTCACGGATTCCGTAAACGCATGAGTACAAAAAATGGCCGTAGAGTATTAGCAAGCAGACGCCGTAAAGGTAGAAAAGTTTTAGCAGCTTAGATCACTGAACGTCTCAGTGGTCTTTTTTTTTAAAAAACATTTCGAGTGACTGGAGATATTCAAGTAGATGAAAAAATCGTATCGAGTGAAGAAAGATCGTGAATTTCAGCAGGTATTCCATAAAGGAAAATCTACAGCTAATCGACAATTTGTTATTTATAAGTTAAATAAGGAAGCACAAGCTCATTTTCGTGTGGGAATTTCAGTAAGTAAAAAGCTAGGAAATGCAGTGACAAGAAATCGTCTAAAAAGACGAATCCGTCACATTCTTATGGAACTGGATGATCAAATAACTCAAAATGCAGATTTTATTGTCATTGCTCGATCTCCCATCGTACAAATGTCTTATCAAGAAATGAAAAGCAGTATGATGCATGTTTTAAAATTAGCTACATTATTACCTAAAAATTAAGATTCCTATTATAGGTAGGAATCGTTGAAAATTAAATATTCTAAAAGGTGGGACTTTTCAGTGAAGAAAAAAAGCCAATTGATTTTATCATTAGCAGTTTTAACTTTATTTTTAGCGGCCTGTGGAACTTCTCCTGTTACGGAGTCTAGTACAGGTTTTTGGGATCGAATTGTTCTTTATAATTTATCTCAATTTATTATTTGGTTATCCGATCTATTTGGAGGAAGCTACGGGTTAGGAATTATCTTCTTTACGATTATTACTCGTTTAATTATGGTTCCTTTAATGCACTTCCAATATCAAAGCACACGTAAACAAGCAATTCTTCAACCAGAAATTAAAGCTTTACGTGAAAAATACTCTGCTAGAGACCGTGCAACACAAGAAATGCTTCAAGCAGAAATGAATGCTTTATACGAACGTGAAGGAATCAATCAATATGCTGGTTGCTTACCATTATTAATTCAATTACCTGTAATGATGGCCTTATATCAAGCAATCAGTCGTACAGAAGTCTTAAAAACAGGACACTTCTTATGGTTCCAATTAGACCAACCAGACCCATACTTCATCTTACCAGTATTAGCTGCTGTGACAACATTCATCACAACGTGGTTATCTATGAAAATGCAAGATACTGGTGGAGCCGGTAAAGCAATGATGTATTTTATGCCAGTGATGATTTTATTTATGTCACTTGGTTTAGCAAGTGCGTTATCACTATACTGGGTAGTCGGAAACGTATTTATGGTAGGTCAAACCTTACTATTAAATAATCCATTCAAATTCCAAGAAGAACAAAAAGCGATTATCGCTGAGAAAAAACGTCGTCAAAAGGCGCTTGAAAAAGCGAAGAGAAGACACGGAAAATAATTCTTATATAGAAGTCTTGTTGAAACGTCTCAATCATGAGATAATAACAATGATTTTTAAAGAGTAGGAGAGTTTACGATGACAAATACTATTAAAGTAACAGATACTTCAGTAGAAAAAGCAATTCAAAAAGGATTACGTCAATTAGGATTAACCAAAGAAGAAGTAGTTGTTGAAGTGTTATCTGAAGGTAAAAAAGGATTGTTTGGCTTTGGCCAAAAAGATGCAATAGTTGCTTTAACTCCAGTTGTTAAAGAAGAAGTTGTGGAAGAAGTTTCTACACCAGTAGTAGAAGAAACGGTTGAAGAAGTAGTAGCAGCTAAAGATGAATCTTTCGAGGAAGAATTCGAAGACGAAGAAGATGTTGAAGGTTCTGAAAATGAAGAAACAACCGTAGATCGTTTAGAAGAAGCAGCTCATGTAACCAAAGCATATTTAGAAGGAATTGCGAAAACTTATGGTGCAGAAGCAACTGTAGCAGTTGAAGTGCGCCGTGATCGTATGACATTTGTATTCGATACAGACAAACAAGGTCTTTTAATCGGAAAACATGGTAAAATTTTAAATGCTTTACAAGTGTTAGCACAAGTTTCTGTCCATCGTTTTGTTAAAGGAAGAATTTCTGTTCAAGTAGATGTTGGTGATTACCGTGCTCGTCGTAGTGAAACACTACAACAAATTGCCGAAAGAACAGCTCGTAAAGTATTAAAAACGAAACAACCTGTTTACTTAGAACCACTACCAGCATATGAAAGAAAACAAATTCATGCTGCATTAAGCAAAAATAAACGTATTTCAACTCATTCCGAAGGAAAAGAACCTCATCGTTACCTAGTTGTTGAAATCGCTGAATAGAAAATGATGAAAGCTTATGACCGTTTCAGTCATAAGCTTTTTTTTCATAATTAATGAAAGATAATAAAAGACATTTCAGAAAATATTGCTATAACAATATTTTTATGAATGGATAGGTAATATAAATCATTAGGACGAAACAAATAAAGTATAAAAAAACTTTCATAAATAGAGCTATTTCAATCATAAAAAAAGAATTATTCCTATAAATGTCCACTAAATCTAAGTTTTTCTTTTGGAGAAATTAGAAAATAAAGGTATAATAAAAATGAATATAGGGAGCATATATTTAATAAAAGATGAGGAGATATTATGGACATTCAAATTTTTGTGAATCGACGAAAAGAATTAGGTTTATCTCAAATTGAATTGAGTGAGGGTATTTGTACGCAAGCAACATTAAGTCGATTCGAAAATCACGGTCAAATCCCTTCCATGAAGATATTGACCTTACTTTGCAAAAAACTACATATGGACGTAGGGGAGTTATTTCCATCTGTAGCGATTAAAGATTCAGTTATAAACAAAAAGCTGGATAAAATCGAATTTCATATTGTAAATATGGAATATGAAGAAGCTGAAGAATTAATTCATAGTATAAATGCGGCTCATTTAACCACGCAGCAACTATGGAGATATTTATACTTAAAAGGTTTCACTCAAACCTTATTAGAAAAGGAAAGTACAGATAGCTTTTTCTACTTCAATCAATTGTTAGCAGATCATTCTGATGTGGATAATAAATATATTTTCTTAGCGTATACGGGAATCGGACTTATTTATATGAATCAGGGAGACTATGATAAGGCCGAATACTTCTTTGAAAAAGCCATCCACCAAATCGATAATCATACAATTGAATCCATTGAAGATGTCTGTCGTGTGTTAACAGTTCTATATTATGGTGGGACTTTCTATGCAAAAATTAAAGAATATGATACTAGCGATGTCTTACTAAGACGCGGAATTACAATCTGTAGTGAAAATCATGTTACATACTATTTAGCTCGTATCAAATATTTGCAAGCAGAGAACGCTTTTGTGAATGACGCCTCAAGTGAAGAAGTAAAAGAATTGATGAGAGACGCCGCAGCATTTGCCAGAGTGAATAAAAATACGGTATTATTAGAAAAAATAAAAGTATTTAAAGAACTTGTGGCGAAAGGAGAATAGGAATGTCTATTCGTCAAAAAAGAGATGATTTATTCAAAAAAGAAAAATTGGAAGTTCCAGAAGAAATCAAAGAGGAATTTCAAAACGATGAGTATGATTTAGATAGTTTTGGAGATGCATTTGTAATGATGCCAAAATTAGAAGAAGATAAGCGTCAGAAAAATCTAGAGAAAAACATTAAAAAAGAATGGTTAGAGGATTTTGAATAAATCGCTTTTGACCTGCTAAGTGAGATTAGAGACCTTGTTCTTCAAGGTCTTTTTTATTTCAAAAAAGTAGAGATAATTCCTTTTCAGAAACTTATTCATTTAGAAAGAAATTTTTAATGAAAACAGTAGCATTTTAGTTGAAATCACAAACTAGTTATGATAAATTAATATCACTGTTAAGCGAACGTTCGCTTTTAAAACCGTTTCAAAATCTTCCAAAAAGATGGATGAAAT
>NZ_KV786411.1:0-3241 GCF_001806915.1 Granulicatella sp. HMSC30F09
GCGTGGCAACGTCCTACCCTCGCAGGGAGAAACCCCCAACTACTATCGGCGCTAAGAAGCTTAACTTCTGTGTTCGAGATGGGAACAGGTGTATCCTTCTTGCCATCGTCACCACACTTTATTTCTGAAAAAACTTTCGTTCTTTCAAAACTGAATCTATATCCAACTCCATCAATCTACCAGCTATACAACTCGTGGTTAAGTCCTCGACCGATTAGTACTAGTCCGCTCCATGCCTCGCGGCACTTCCACTTCTAGCCTATCTACCTGATCGTCTCTCAGGGGTCTTACTCACTTAATGTGATGGGAAATCTCATCTCGAGGGGGGCTTCACGCTTAGATGCTTTCAGCGTTTATCCCGTCCACACATAGCTACCCAGCGATGCTCTTGGCAGAACAACTGGTACACCAGCGGTGTGTCCATCCCGGTCCTCTCGTACTAAGGACAGCTCCTCTCAAATTTCCAACGCCCGCGACGGATAGGGACCGAACTGTCTCACGACGTTCTGAACCCAGCTCGCGTACCGCTTTAATGGGCGAACAGCCCAACCCTTGGGACCGACTTCAGCCCCAGGATGCGATGAGCCGACATCGAGGTGCCAAACCTCCCCGTCGATGTGAACTCTTGGGGGAGATAAGCCTGTTATCCCCAGGGTAGCTTTTATCCGTTGAGCGATGGCCCTTCCATGCGGAACCACCGGATCACTAAGCCCGACTTTCGTCCCTGCTCGACTTGTAGGTCTCGCAGTCAAGCTCCCTTCTGCCTTTACACTCTTCGAATGATTTCCAACCATTCTGAGGGAACCTTTGGGCGCCTCCGTTACATTTTAGGAGGCGACCGCCCCAGTCAAACTGCCCGTCTGACACTGTCTCCCACCCCGGTTAGGGGTGCGGGTTAGAGTGGTCATGTCACAAGGGTAGTATCCCACCGTTGCCTCCTCCGAAACTGGCGTCCCGGATTCTTCAGCTCCTACCTATCCTGTACATGTGACACAAACACTCAATATCAAACTACAGTAAAGCTCCATGGGGTCTTTCCGTCCTGTCGCGGGTAACCTGCATCTTCACAGGTACTATAATTTCACCGAGTCTCTCGTTGAGACAGTGCCCAGATCGTTACGCCTTTCGTGCGGGTCGGAACTTACCCGACAAGGAATTTCGCTACCTTAGGACCGTTATAGTTACGGCCGCCGTTTACTGGGGCTTCAATTCAAAGCTTCGCTTGCGCTAACCTCTCCTCTTAACCTTCCAGCACCGGGCAGGCGTCAGCCCCTATACGTCATCTTTCGATTTTGCAGAGACCTGTGTTTTTGATAAACAGTCGCCTGGGCCTATTCACTGCGGCTGGTATTGCTACCAGCACCCCTTCTCCCGAAGTTACGGGGTCATTTTGCCGAGTTCCTTAACGAGAGTTCGCTCGCTCACCTTAGGATTCTCTCCTCAACTACCTGTGTCGGTTTGCGGTACGGGTCCTATAAATCTTGCTAGAAGCTTTTCTCGGCAGTGTGACATCAGAAACTTCGGTACTAAACTTCCCTCCCCGTTACAGCTTGTCGCATCCGTGATAAGCATTTGACTCATCAGCCGACTCACTGCTTGGGCGTACACTTCCAGTCGTACGCTTTTCTTAGCCTCCTGCGTCCCTCCATTGCTCAAACGATTTATAGAAGTACAGGAATATCAACCTGTTGTCCATCGACTACGCCTATCGGCCTCGCCTTAGGTCCCGACTAACCCTGGGAGGACGAGCCTTCCCCAGGAAACCTTAGTTATTCGGTGGACGGGATTCTCACCCGTCTTTCGCTACTCATACCGGCATTCTCACTTCTAAGCGCTCCACATGTCCTTACGGTCATGCTTCACCGCCCTTAGAACGCTCTCCTACCACTGGACCATAAGGTCCAATCCACAGCTTCGGTAATCTGTTTAGCCCCGTTACATTTTCGGCGCAGGGTCACTCGACTAGTGAGCTATTACGCACTCTTTGAATGATGGCTGCTTCTAAGCCAACATCCTAGTTGTCTGTGCAACCCCACATCCTTTTCCACTTAACAGATATTTTGGGACCTTAGCTGGTGGTCTGGGCTGTTTCCCTTTCGACTACGGATCTTATCACTCGCAGTCTGACTCCCGGATATAAATACATGGCATTCGGAGTTTATCTGAATTCGGTAACCCGAGATGGGCCCCTAGTCCAAACAGTGCTCTACCTCCACGATTCTCACTTCCGAGGCTAGCCCTAAAGCTATTTCGGAGAGAACCAGCTATCTCCAAGTTCGATTGGAATTTCTCCGCTACCCACACCTCATCCAAGCACTTTTCAACGTGCCCTGGTTCGGTCCTCCAGTGCGTTTTACCGCACCTTCAACCTGGACATGGGTAGATCACTTGGTTTCGGGTCTACGTCCACATACTTCATACGCCCTATTCAGACTCGCTTTCGCTACGGCTCCGACTCTTCATCTTAACCTCGCATGTAAACGTAACTCGCCGGTTCATTCTACAAAAGGCACGCCATCACCCATTAACGGGCTCTGACTACTTGTAAGCACACGGTTTCAGGTACTCTTTCACTCCCCTCCCGGGGTTCTTTTCACCTTTCCCTCACGGTACTGGTTCACTATCGGTCACTAGGTAGTA
This sequence comes from Granulicatella sp. HMSC30F09, assembly GCF_001806915.1. Classification (NCBI taxonomy): domain Bacteria; kingdom Bacillati; phylum Bacillota; class Bacilli; order Lactobacillales; family Carnobacteriaceae; genus Granulicatella; species Granulicatella sp. HMSC30F09. The sequence goes on from NZ_KV786411.1 coordinate 2,641, forward strand.
TTTAGCCTTGCCAGATGGTCCTGGCGGATTCCGACGGGATTCCTCGTGTCCCGCCGTACTCAGGATGCTAGTAGAGTTCGTCAAGATGTCGCGTACAGGATTGTCACCTTCTGTGATGGGCCCTTTCCAGACCACTTCTGCTATCTTGATGTCTTCTCACGTTCTAGTCCTACAACCCCAACAAGCAAGCTCGTTGGTTTGGGCTCCTCCCGTTTCGCTCGCCGCTACTCAGGGAATCGATTTTTCTTTCTCTTCCTGCAGGTAATGAGATGTTTCAGTTCCCTGCGTGTACCTCCTAATGAGCTATGTATTCACTCATTGGTAACACCCTATGAAAGGTGCTGGGTTCCCCCATTCGGAAATCTTTGGATCTTAGCTTACTTACAGCTCCCCAAAGCATATCGGTGTTAGTTCCGTCCTTCTTCGGCTCCTAGTACCAAGGCATCCACCGTGCGCCCTTATTCACTTAACCGTTGGTTAAATGTCGCATAGCGTTGCGTTTTGTTAAAAAACTCTTTTTCGTTAGATGTTACTCTAACGCTCGGTAAATTAATTGGTTATTTGTTGTGATATAGTATTCAGTTTTCAAAGAACAAAATTC
>NZ_KV786412.1:0-46808 GCF_001806915.1 Granulicatella sp. HMSC30F09
ATTAATGTGTCCAGGAATCTGGGTACATATCAGTGATAGCTCGCTTTTTTTGTACTCATTTTGTACTCAATTTTATACTATTGTACGATTTAGCAGTAAGCGTAAACATTGATTTTACAACACTTTGAAACGATAGGAAACGTTATGAAACGTTAAATATGGAGCCGAGGGGAGTTGAACCCCTGTCCAAGTATATCGACACAATCAAATCTACATTCATAGTTTATCTATTTAAGTTTCGCTACTGTTTAGCTGATAAACAAGCATCATCTTAAGCTAGCCTGATAATCTCTTATTCACTTAGACAGACGGAAAAGTGAATCGTATCCCACTGATTATAGGACCTGGACCCGAGCACATGGGCGATGCCGGACAGATCTTAGCAAGCAGTTATTAAGCTGCGAAAGCTAAAGTGTTTGTTTGTTGTTTGTCAGTTATATTTAACTGTAACGTTTTTACGTAGACGTAACCTACGGAATGCATTGAAAGCTCAACCTATACCTGTCGAATCCGTAACGACCCCGTATAAAAGTAAAAACCTAGGGAATTCCCTAGGTTCCTATTGTAACAAAGTTTTAAATGACATGCAATTCTTTAATAATCACGCATTTTTATTGGAATGAAACTAAATTCATCGTCTTTTGCTTCTTTACGGAGAGCAAAGTGATTCGTTTGGTTTAATGCCTTTAAGTTAAATTTCCCTTCAGAATATTCAACAATGTTCAATGAAGCATTTCCAATAAGTTCTGATAATTGAAAGTCTGGAATTAATTCATGAAGCATATTTCGAATAGTCATGCCGTGGCTGACAATCAATACATTATGATTCGTATCTCTGTGTTGATTCACTACTTTTAGAAGTCCTTTTTCAACACGTAACCAAAACTCCATAAAGTTTTCCCCAAGGTGATCAGGGTCCAGCTCTTTCAGACCATTAAGTTCTTCTTGGATATTTCTTCCACCTAAGTCGTCAAAGTTTCTTTGAAGTTTTTTATACAACTCGCTCCATAAGTCGTTCGCAGATTTTCCTTCTAAGCTTCCAAAGAAAACTTCGCGAAATTCTGGCATCATTTCAATAGTGAGGTTATCACGGTTGGGATGGTTTTTAAGAAATAGTTGGGCAGTTTCAACGGTTCTACGCAAGTCACTAGTATAGACGGCGTCAAAATGAACATCTCGCATTCCTAAACCAGAACGAATAGCATCAAGGCGACCTTCTTTTGTTAGAGGAGTATCAGACCATCCTTGCATTAAATTGTAGCGGTTAAAGACGGTTTCTCCATGTCGCATAAAATATAAAGTTACCCCTTTTTTCGTCATAAAAAGACCTCCGTTCTTGTTCTTTATTCTATTGTAAACTGATTTTTAAAAAATTGCTAATTTAAAATGAAGAATTACCAAGAAAAAATCCGATTCCCACACAACAGAGACCTCCAATTAGACTTACAATCATATAAAGAATCGCAAGGGGAGTATTACCATTTTGGATTAACTGAAGGGATTCTAAACTGAATGTTGAAAAAGTAGTAAATCCACCACAGACTCCAGTAATTAAAAGCCACTGATCTCCTTCGAACCAATGTCCCTGTTGGAATTTAGCACTTAAATATCCGATGGCAAGCGATCCTAATAAATTAATTAGTAGTGTTTTTAATGGAAATTCATGTTGGAAAGGAAGTTGAGATAGTAAATAACGTAGAATTGCCCCAATCGCTCCACCAATTCCGACAAAAAGTAATGACATAGTATCCTTCTTTCTAATTTGAATATATTCATTATACCTGTTTTTTGCAAAAAATAAAAAGCTGGAGTAAATCCAGCTTTTACTTTATTTAAAGAATAGACTTCCAAGAACAATAATTCCGAGTGCAATTCGGTACCAACCAAACGCTTGGAAATCGTGTTGTTTGATGTATTTTAATAAGAATTTAATTACGAATAGTGAAACAACAAATGAAACAACTGATCCAACTACTAAAATAATAAATTCAGCAAATGAATAGTGGAATCCAAATTTTAATAGTTTTAATCCACTAGCACCAAACATAATTGGAATCCCCATGAAGAATGAAAATTCAGTAGCGATTGAACGACTTGTTCCAACAAGTAAACCACCAAGGATGGTTGATCCAGAACGGCTAGTACCTGGTACAAGAGCTAAACATTGGAAAAGTCCAATTTTAATAGCCGTCAAAATGTCTAACTCTTTAAAGCTTTTAATTTTCGGCTCGACATTTTTGTGTTGTCTTTCGATGTAAATGAAAGCAACCCCGTATACAATTAAAGCAAGTGCGATAATGATTGGTTTATTAAAATATTCATCCATAAAGTCATTTAAAATGAATCCTAGAATAACGGCTGGGATACATCCGATAATCACTTTCTTCCAAAGATCAATGGTTTCAATGAATTCTTTACGTTTCTTATTTTTTGCAAATGGATTTAATTTGTTGAAATAAACAAGGACAACCGCCAATATGGCACCAAGTTGAATGACAACATTAAACATCTCTAGGAATTTAGCAGAAACGTCTAATTGAATAATCTCGTTCACTAAAATTAAATGACCTGTACTACTAATTGGTAGCCATTCAGTAACGCCTTCGATAATTCCTAAAATAATAGTTTTAATAATCTCTATAAGATTAAGCATTTTTCCACTCCTTTATAAAGTCTGCTAACAACGATTATACTGCTTTCTGGCAAGGATTACCACAATAAAGAAGAAAGTCTCTTCAAAAAAAGAAGAGACTTAAAATTGATTACTATTGCGGAACGACACAAACCACTTCAGGAGCGTAGAAGTCTTTTTGAAGAAGTGTGAGTTCACCAGTTTCTAAGTCGCGTTTAAATAGCGTTAAGTTGTCTGATTCTTGGTGTCCAACAACGACATAAGCTTCATCATTACTTAAGTGGAAATCACGAGGCACCGAACCATAACTTTCGATTGTTTGTACGAGAGTGAGTAATCCGCTTGATGCATCTACTGAGAAAGTGTATAACGCGTCAAAGCCTCGGTTTGAGGCATAAACAAAACGTCCGTCGCGGGTGAGATGAATAGCGCCTCCCCAAGCTTGTTGGTCTTCAGTTGTTAATGCTATCTTGTCTAAGTTTCTAAAAGTTCCATTTTTGTTATTGTAAGAGAGTACTTCTACAGTTGCGTCTAGTTCGCAAATCAGATAAGCAATAGGAAGTGTTGGATGGAATGCAAGGTGACGAGGACCACTGCCAACTTTTGTCTTATACTGTGCGACTTCTTCTAAGCCTTCTGCTGTACGTTTATATGTAAATACAGTATCGATTCCTAAGTCACATACCACAATCCATTTTTCATCTGGAGTGTAATCTGTATAGTGAACATGTGGAGCTGTTTGATTTTCATGAATGCTAGATCCTGAATGCACTTTTTTATCGACAAAAGAAATCGAATGATTTTTATTATCATAATGGTATAGTTCTACAAAACCTCCGTGATAGTTTGCAGTTAGTAAATCATGCGAACGCTCATTATATCGGATATAGCAAGGAACGGCTTGTTGATCGTAGAATGATGATAAACGTTTGACTGGAGAGGTGAGGGTAAGGTTTGCAGTGACTCCTGCATCCTTGTGCTCTTTTCCAACTGCAAAAAGTAGATGATTCTCTTTTGAATAATATAAGTAGGTTGGATTTTCTAGTGCTGCTTCTAAAGTCAGGTTTTCTAATTGTTCAGTCTCTTTATTCAAAATTACAGAGTAAACACCTTTACTTTCTCTTTTGGTATAAGTTCCTAAATAAAATTTTTCTTTCATGAGATTTCCTCCATGTCACAAGATAAAATAATTATACAATTTTTTCTAAAATCTAATCAAATGTTAATCATAGACGGAGAAAATATGATACACTAGAGGAAAATGTGATAAGGAGGAATCTTATGGATAATAAACCAGAAAACCAAGGAAAGACATGGTTTTGGAGATGGTTTTTAGATAATCAGCTAGTGAGCGGTCTTTTAATCTTATCATTACTACTCATTAATTTAATTTTATTTTCTCAAACGTCTTATTTATTTAATCCGTTAAAAGACTTTATTTCGGCAATTGGAGTTCCTGTTGCTTGTGGAGCAGTAATTTATTATTTAGTAAAACCGATTTATGATTATTTGCTGAATAAAAAGGTTCCAAAGGGAATTGCTATTTTATTAGTAATGGTTGGCGTAATTGTTATTTTTATTATGATTATTACCAGCCTCGTTCCAATTATTCAAAAGCAATTATTAGATTTAGTATCACAACTACCATACTATTATCAAATTATTAGTGAGCAAGTTGAAAAATTCATGCAGACTGGCTTCTTTGAAACGATTCAAGAGCAATTCAACAAGATTAACACTGATTTTATTCAATCAATTACAGAACGATTAAATGGAATTTTGAATTTTACTTTTAGCGGTATAGGTAGTGTTGTAGGAATTATTGGGGATATCGTAATTACGATAATGACAATGCCAGTAATTCTTTATTACCTTCTCAAAGACGGAAATAAAGTGATTCCATTTGTGACTAGAATGTTTCCAACACGATCTCAACACAAGATTAGTGTGATGTTAAATGAAATGAATCAACAAGTGAGTTCTTATATCCGTGGACAAATTACAGTTGCTATCTGTGTTGGATTTACTTATATCATAGGATATACGCTTATTGGATTACCTTACGGAGTTACTATAGGGATGATAGCAGGTCTTCTAACAATTATTCCTTATTTAGGATCTATAATTGGGTTGACGCCAGCTTTAATTATCGGTTTTGTTACCAATCCTACTCTAGCACTCCACGTATTTTTGGTTTTTGTTATTGAACAATTAATTGAAAGTCGTGTTTTACAACCTTTAATTTTAGGATCATCGTTAAAAATGCATCCTGTAACAATTTTGATTATTTTACTGGCTGCTGGAAAGATGTTTGGACTTGTTGGGTTATTAATAGCTGTCCCAGTCTATGCAGTGGTTAAAGTATTCATTACGCATTTCTTTGCGTGGTATAAGGAATACTCTGGTCTGTACTACAATGATAAAGTTGAAGAAGTACAGATTGAAGAATAAACTTCCGAATCTCTCTTACAAAACGTATTGTTAAGTAAGGGAGGTTTTTTATGCTTTATATTTTCATTGCACTAATAGGTGCTTCTATTGGAAGTTTTATCAATGTTGTTAGTGTTCGACTAAACAATGGAGAAAATTTTATATCTACAAGATCTCATTGTCCAAGTTGTGGACATATTCTTCACTTTTGGGATTTAATTCCAATTTTCTCTTATCTTTATCTTAGAGGATGTTGTCGCTACTGCCATCATAAAATTGGAGGACGTTATTATTTTATTGAAGTATTCGTCTCTTTATTATTTATTTTGGTAGCTCTATTAAAAGGTCCGCTAGATATTTTAGGATTCTTTTTTTGTTCTTTTTTAGTATTAATCGCATTGATGGATATTGATTCCTATGAAGTTGATTTAAGAGTACTTTTATTGCTATTACTTTTTGAAATATTACTTAGTTCTCAGACATGGGAAGAACGATTTTTTTCAATGATAATTGGATTCTTGTTTTATGGGATTATTAAGAGTTTGGGGCACTTCATTTGGAAAGAAGAAGCTTTTGGAATGGGAGATGTTTATTTCTTAACAACATTAGGAATCATTTTTTCTCCAACCCAGATTATTTTTGTAGGATTGCTTTCTTTTGTATGTGGAGGAGTATTTTGTTGTTTTTTGCATTTTTTCTTTAGACTAAAAGAGCGCAGTAATAAAATTCCATTTACACCTTTTATAAGTATGAGTGCCATTATAACTTATTTATTTTCAATTCAATGGATTGGCTAGTTAAACGTTATTCTCTTTTGAGTTTTAGTTTGATTTTAAGTATAAAAACTATACTAAGACTATTCTATCTGACAAATATAAAAACAAAACAGTGTATCCCATTTGTGAACAAATGTTTTTGATATGTGGATATCTTTTGACAGAAAGCTATAAACTTGTGTAAGATAGATGCCATATGAGAAAGAGAATAGAGGAAATATATGAACAACATTGTAGAGAGACTGAGTAAGCTCAGTTTAATTAATCGAATCGTAATTGGAATGGGAATTGGCATTTTTTTAGGAATTTTTGTTCCTTCTTTAACAGTCGTTGGAATCTTAGGAACTGTCTTTGTAAATGCATTAAAAGCAATTGCGCCTTTGCTAGTATTTTTTATCGTAATGAGTGCTTTAGCTCAACATAAAGAAGGTCATGAAACAAATATGAAGTCAATCGTTCTTCTCTATTTATTTGGAACTTTTGGAGCTGCTTTAGTTGGAGTAATTGCAAGCTTTGCATTTCCTATAACAATGACTCTTGCAGAAAGTACGACAGAAGTCACTGCACCGCAAGGAATCGCTGCAGTATTGGAAACTTTAGTTCTTAAATTAGTAGATAACCCGGTAAATGCATTAGTTTCTGCAAATTATATTGGAATATTATCTTGGGCAGTTCTATTTGGAATGGCATTTAGAAGAGCGGACGAACCTATGAAGAATCTTTTAAAGCAAGTATCAGATGCAACTAGTCATGTAGTGAAGTTAGTAATTAGTTTTGCACCTATTGGAATAATGGGGTTAGTATATACAACTGTCTCAGAAAATGGAGTAGGGGTATTTGCGAATTATGGTAGTTTAATATTAGTACTGATTGGAAGCATGTTTTTTGTAGCTTTTGTTATGAATCCAATCATCGTATTCTTTATGATCAAAGAAAATCCATTTCCGCTTGTTTTACGCTGTTTAAAAGAAAGCGGAGTAACTGCTTTCTTTGTTCGTAGCTCTGCAGCAAATATTCCAGTAAATATGCAACTCTGTAAAGATTTAGGATTGGACGAAGATAGTTATTCTGTATCAATCCCACTAGGGGCAACGATTAATATGGCGGGGGCTGCAATTACGATCACAGTATTAACTTTAGCAGCAGTAAATACTTTAGGAATTCAAGTTGATTTTCTAACAGCATTAGTACTTAGTGTGTTATCAACAATTGCTGCTTGTGGGGCATCTGGTGTCACAGGTGGATCATTATTATTAATCCCTGTAGCATGTAGTTTATTTGGAATTTCTAATGATATCGCTATGCAAGTTGTAGGTGTCGGTTTTATTATCGGCGTTCTACAAGATTCTTGTGAGACTGCATTGAATTCTTCTACAGATGTATTATTTACAGCTGCAGCAGAATTTAGACAATGGAAAAAAGAAGGACGCAACATTCAACTGAATCCTCAGTTAGCAGAATTAGAGTAGTATATTGAAAAACCTCTATTCAACAAATTTGTTGAATAGAGGTTTTTGTTATGCATTTTTTGCATGTCTTCTTTGAGCGGCCGTTTGAATAATTCGATCTGCAAGGTGTTGATTTCTAACGAGAATTGGTCCGTGGAAATAAGAGCAAAACACGTTTTTGTAGTGACAACCTTCCGCATGATCTTCTTCATTATTTCCAAACCCTTTTACTACTTTTCCAAGAGGTTTCATATTTTTACCTAAGTAAGTTCTACCAATATGATTCTCGTATCCTAAATACGTTTCTCCAAATTCTTCGTTAAAGATTTCAACATCACCAATTAAACGATTTGGAAATTGACCGTTAGTGCAAACGTCGATAGCACTAATCCCATTGAGACGTTCGCCACTAGCATTTACGTAATAACGGCCTAATAATTGGAAGCCACCGCAAATAGCTACGACAACTCCATCATCTTCAATATACTCGATTAAAGTATCTTTTTTGTTTTGAAGATCTTTTGCAACAACAGTTTGTTCATAATCTTGACCACCGCCAAACATTACGATATCAAATTCTTCTGGATTAAAGTCTTCTTCTAAGCTAATAAGAGTAGTTTCGACTTCGTATCCTAATTTTTTTGCACGGTGTTGTAACATGAGTAAGTTTCCATTATCACCGTATGTGTTCATTAGGTTTCCGTATAAATGACAGATTCTTAATTTCATCCGTTCATCCCTTCCTTAAGGTATCCTTCTTTAGCAAAGTCTTTACGTAAGTCGAGTAGAGCAGTATAAGTTGCTAGTACATTGACTTTCTTCGTTGGCGCTTTGCGAATCCAATCGATTAATTCTGCATTTGTTTTAAAGACTTTGATATTTTCAAAACCGGCAACTTCCATACGTACACCGAGGTCTTCCACACGGATACCACTAATGGCTGTATCGACTGCATTCAAAGCATGTAAGCCTTCGAAATCGCCATCCCAAATCCAACTGACATCTTGACCATCTGCAGGGTTATCATTTAAGAGAACACCTAAACTGAAGGGTTCTTTTTCATAACTTAGTAGCTGAACGATTTGGTTAAATCCAACTGGGTTTTTAATTAAGTTCAACATCACTTCTTTATCTTCAACGGCAAAGGTTTCTTGACGACCGAATACGCGCTGAGCTTTAGAGAAGCCTTCTTGGATTTCTTCCGTAGAAAGGCCAAAGAATTTTGCAGCAGAGTATGCAGCTAAGGCATTATAAATATTATATAGTCCAGCAATTGGAATTGAGAAAGTTGTACCGTCAATATCAAATGAAGAACCTGTTAAAGACAATTCATTTAAAGCAGTGACTGCATAATTCAATTCAGGACGTTTGAAGTCGCATTTTGGACAATAGTATTTACCAAGGTTGCTATAAGTAATACTCTTATAATGCAAGATAGATTGGCAGTGAGGACAAAGAACACCATCTGTATTGTAGTGAGCCATCATTTCACTATCTTCAGTATGATTAAATCCAAAATATAGACGTGGATTAGGTAATTCGTCACTATTAAATATTGGCGCATCTCCATTTGCAAGAATGGTTGCAGATGGAGCAAAAGCCGCTCCGTCTAACATAAATTGATAAGTTGAATATATCTCACCAAATCGATCCATTTGGTCGCGAAAAATATTCGTAAACACAAATAGTTTAGGTTCGATATAAGGAGTGATATGCTTAATCGTAGCTTCATCCACCTCTAGAACAGCAATGTTCTTTTCACCCTTTTTAGGAGAATGATTTAAAAAAGTAGATACAATCCCTTGAGTTAGATTTGCTCCAGTTGGGTTTGTTAAAATATTAGGATATTTTTGTTTTAAAAGTTGAACGATAAGGGAAGTTGTTAATGTCTTTCCGTTTGTTCCGCTGACGATAATCACATCGTAGTTCTCCGCTAGGGATTTTAAAATTGTAGGATCAATAGCATGTGCCACTTTTCCTGGCATGCTACTGCCACCTTTTGTAAAAGTTTTAAGAGCCCATCTAGTGAATTTCCCTGCTCCTAAAGCAACTTGTGTTCTTATATTCAATTTTGACGATCCTTTCCTATAGATTCTTCACTATTGTAGCATACTTTAATCAAAAGTGGTTTAAAAAAACTTTTTAAATACCATGCAAATTTATTAAGGGTAATGTGCTTATAAGAAACGGTTTTTCTTTGCACAAACGTAGCAGTTTATCGTAAGATATTAAAGGTATAGTTTATCAATTGGAGGAATAGAAAGTGGCACAATTATTTTTTAAATATGGTGCAATGAATAGTGGTAAATCCATTGAAATTTTAAAGGTTGCTCATAATTATGAGGAACAGAATAAGCCTGTTTTATTATTTACGAGTGCAATAGATGATCGTGATCAAGTTGGCTATGTATCTAGCCGTATCGGTGTTCGTCGTGAAGCAATTCCAATTTTTGAAGAGACACCTATTTACGAAATTGTCGAAGGGCAAGCTGTAAAACCTTATTGTATTTTGATTGATGAATCTCAATTCTTATCAAAACATCACATTCTTGAACTCGCTCGAATTGTTGACGAATTAAATATTCCAGTAATGGCATTTGGACTTAAGAATGATTTTCAAAACGAATTATTTGAAGGTTCTAAATACTTATTACTTTATGCTGATAAAATCGAAGAAATAAAAACGATTTGTTGGTATTGTCATAAAAAAGCAAGTATGAATATGCGTGTAGTGGATGGTGTACCAGTGTATACGGGAGAACAAATCCAAATTGGGGGTAATGATGCTTATTATCCAGTTTGTCGTTATCACTATAACCATCCTGGTGAAGAACGCTTATAAGAGAAGAAAAAGGAGAAAAGTATGTTCGATCAATTAGATAGTTTTATTATTCGGTACGATGAACTTTCAGAACTATTAAGTGACCCGGAAGTTATCGGCGATACAAAACGCTTCATGGAACTAACAAAAGAAGAAGCGAATTTACGCCCAAAAGTAGAAACCTTTAAACGTTATCAACAAGTGGTTGAAGAAATTAGCGACACAGAGGAAATGCTTGGTGAAAGCTTAGATGCCGAAATGGCAGAAATGGCGAAAGAAGAACTAAGCTCCCTCAAAAAAGAAAAAGTAGAATTAGAAGATAAAATCAAATTTTTACTTTTACCAGAAGACCCAAATGATGGTAAAAACATCATCATGGAAATTCGCGGAGCTGCTGGTGGAGACGAAGCTGCACTCTTTGCCGGAGACCTTTTGAATATGTATCAAAAATATGCAGAGTCACAAGGCTGGCGTGTAGAAGTGATGGATGCCAACGTTACAGGTATCGGTGGATATAAAGAAGTTATTTTAATGATTACAGGGGATAATGTATTCTCTAAATTAAAATATGAATCTGGTGCGCACCGTGTACAACGTGTTCCATCAACTGAATCTCAAGGACGTGTGCATACTTCAACAGCTACAGTCGTTGTAATGCCTGAAGCAGAAGAAGTAGAAATTGAATTAGAAGATAAAGATATTCGTGTGGATATTTACCATGCATCAGGTGCCGGCGGACAGCACGTTAATAAAACTGCATCTGCCGTACGTTTAACTCACTTGCCAACAGGAATTGTTGTTGCAATGCAAGATGAACGTTCGCAACTAAAGAACCGTGAGAAAGCAATGAAAGTATTACGTGCGCGTGTATACGACAAGATTTCTCAAGAAGCCCAATCTGAATATGATGCAAACCGTAAGTCTGCAGTTGGTACTGGGGACCGTTCAGAACGTATTCGTACGTACAACTTCCCACAAAACCGTGTTACAGACCACCGTATTGGTTTAACACTTCAAAAGTTAGACCAAGTGTTAGCTGGAAAAATTGATGAAATTGTCGACGCTTTAATTCTTTATGATCACACAGAAAAATTGGAGCAATTAAATAATGGAAACAACTAATCCAACGAACCAAGAAGTCCTCATAAGGGCTTCTTGTTTTTTAGAAGAGAAACAACCGAATATAGGGCTTAAAGAATGCCAGAACCTAGTTAGAGAATTAATGCTATTCAAGAATCAATGGACCCTGTCGCAATTTCTGTTGAATTTACGACAAGAGGCCTCAGTGACTTTCGAGGACTTGGAACCTGAGTTGTTGCGCTTAAGCAAGTTTGAACCATTGCAGCAAATTACTGGAGTTGCTGAGTTTCTAGGGGAAGAATTTATCGTTACTAAGGATACCTTAATTCCTCGTCCAGAAACAGAAGAGCTTGTATTAAAGGTCCAGTCGTTTTTAGAACAGTGTCCAGTTGGGAATGTCCTAGAAATTGGCGTCGGAACGGGCTGTATTATTTTAAGTCTGGAAAGACTTGTTGGGCGACATCATTATAAGGGGTGCGATATTTCAGAGGAAGCACTCATTGTTGCTCAAAAGAATCGAGATAAGTTCAATCTTCAAACTGAATTGTTTTACAGCGATGTATTCAGTAACGTACCACCTGAAAAGTTTGAGTGTATTATTAGTAATCCACCCTATATCGCTTATTCAGAAGAAGCATTAATGGATGAATCAGTGCGACGGTATGAACCGTCTCAAGCGTTATTTGCTGAAAATGAGGGACTTGCGATTTACGAAAAGATTGCTAATCGATTAGAGGAGTTTTTAACGGATAGTGGGCATGCCTTTTTCGAGATTGGATTTAACCAAGGGACAAGTGTACAACGAATCTTTAGGGAAGCTTGTCTAAATAGAGAAGTAACAATTCATAAAGATATTGCAGGTATGGACCGAATGATTATTGTGAGTGGAAAGGAGGCGCAGTAATGGAAACACAAATTTTTACAAAAGAAAACTTAGATGTTGCAGCTAAAGCTTTGCAACAAGGTGAAATTGTTTCTTTTCCAACGGAAACGGTATATGGATTAGGAGCAATCGCAACAAGTCAAGAAGCTGTTTTAAAGGTGTTTAAAGCCAAAGGACGTCCAAGTGATAATCCACTGATTGTTCATATTAGTGATATCCATCAGATGACTTCTACTGTAGAAGAAGTCCCTGAAATTGCGCTAACCTTAGCGAAGGCTTTTTGGCCTGGACCACTGACGATGATTCTAAAGGCAAAACCAGGAATTTATGCACCGGCTTTATCAGCTGGACTTCCAACGGTTTCATTTCGTATGCCTAATCATCCATTGACATTAGAATTAATCACAAAAGTGGGTATTCCTCTCGTGGGACCAAGTGCGAACCTATCAACGAAGCCAAGTCCAACAAAAATAGAACATGTATTTGAAGATATGAATGGTCGTATCCGTGGAATTGTAGATGGAGGCTCCTCCACTGTCGGTGTAGAGTCAACGGTAATTGACTTAACAAACGAAGAGGGACCGGTTATCTTAAGACCGGGCGTGATAACAAAAGAGCAGATTGAATCGGTTATTGGGCCTATTCAGTCTTCTGTCACCACAAAAACTGGAGAGCGTGAAGTACCGAAATCTCCAGGGATGAAATATCGTCATTACGCCCCCCAAACACCAGTGTTGGTTCTAGAAGGGACAGTAGAGTCCTTCACAAAAGCTATCCAAGAAGCTCAAAATAATGGGAAGACAGTCGGTATCATGGCTCAAAATGCAATTGTAGATGCGCTTGAAAGTAGTGTGAAAGGTATTTACAAGATGGGTACGAACGTGGATGCTATGAATCGCTCGTTATTTGATGCACTTCGAACATTAGATCATTTGGGGTTAGATATAATTTTAGCTCAGAGCGCGCCAGAAGAGGGCGTTGGAATCGCGTATATGAACCGTTTGAAAAAAGCGGCATCCACCGTCCTTTAGGAAAAATCATAGATTTTCTACAAAAAACGATAATGTGATAAAATAGGAAAGTAAGAATAGAAAGGGGTAGTTGAATGAGTCAATTTACAGAAGATAAAATCATCTTTGAGACGATTGAAAAAGAACTTCATCGTCAGCAACAGGGGATTGAATTGATTGCATCAGAAAACTTCGTATCAGAAGGAGTTTTACGTGCACAAGGAAGTATTCTAACGAATAAGTATGCAGAAGGATATCCAGGACGTCGTTACTATGGCGGATGTGAGTACGTCGATGTCATCGAACAACTAGCGATTGATCGCGTAAAAGAATTGTTTGGAGCTGAATATGCCAATGTTCAACCTCATTCAGGTTCTCAAGCAAATATGGCTGCGTATCGTGCTTTAGTAAAGAAAGGCGATAAGATTTTAGGGATGGACTTAAACCATGGTGGTCACTTGACTCACGGAATGGGGGTAAACTTCTCTGGACAAGATTATCATTTTGTTTCTTATGGAGTAAGTCCAGAAACAGAAACAATCGATTACGATGAATTAGAACGTATTGCTAAAGAAGAAAAACCACAATTAATCGTGGCTGGAGCTTCAGCGTACCCACGAGAAATTGACTTCAAACGCATTGGCGAGATCGCTAAAGAAGTTGGAGCTTATTTTATGGTGGATATGGCGCATATTGCTGGTTTAGTCGCCAAAGGAGCCCATCAAAGTCCAGTACCTTATGCTGACGTAGTAACATCAACAACACATAAAACATTACGTGGACCACGTGGCGGCTTAATTTTAGCAAAAGAAGAATTTGGCAAGAAACTAAATAGCGCCATCTTCCCTGGAATCCAAGGTGGACCGTTAGAACACGTGATTGCTGGTAAAGCAGTTGCTTTCCATGAAGCCCTTCAACCAGCTTTTGGTGAGTATATCGAGCAAGTTGTGAAGAATGCTAAAGCAATGGCACAAGTTTTTGAAGGAACAGCCATTCGTGCGATTTCAGGCGGAACAGATAATCATCTATTACTCCTCGATATTAAAGGAACTGGGTTAAACGGTAAAGAAGCGCAAGAATTACTCGATACAGTGGGAATTACTGTCAATAAAAATGCCATTCCTTTTGATACATTACCACCTGTTAAAACAAGTGGGATTCGTGTCGGAACGGCAGCTATTACTACTCGTGGCTTTGATGAAGCTGCTGCGAAGAAAGTAGCAGAGTTAATCCTTACAACATTAACAAATCCTGAAAATAAAGAAGTGTTAAATAGTGTCCGTCAAGAAGTAAAACAATTGACTGAAACTTTCAAACTGTATGCATAAACAACTTGATGTAAAGGTTTGTTACTATTTATGAAAATAATTAAAAGTTTTCAAACTGATACTAGAAATTTACTAGTTTTTTAGGTAAAATAACAGAAGTGACACTAATGTATTGGAAGGAGAATGACAAATGGGAAAATTTCACGTACTTGATCATCCGTTAATTCAACATAAATTAACAATGATTCGTCAAAAAGATTGTGGAACAAAAGTATTCCGCGAAGTTGTAAACGAAATTTCAATGCTAATGGCTTATGAGGTTTCTAGAGATTTACCTCTTGAAGATGTAGAAATCGAAACTCCTCTTGTTAAAACAACATTAAAAACATTAGCTGGTAAAAAAGTAGCAATTATTCCAATCCTTCGTGCTGGTTTAGGAATGGTAGATGGAATTCTAGAACTAATTCCAGCTGCTAAAATTGGTCACGTTGGTATGTACCGCGATCATGATACTTTGCAACCTGTAGAATATTTCGTGAAATTGCCTTCAGATATTTCTGAAAGACAGTTGTTTGTCGTAGATCCAATGCTAGCTACAGGGGGAAGTGCTGTTGCAGCAATTGATGCATTACTTAAACGTGGTGCACAGCCTAACTCTATTAAGTTTTGTTGCTTAGTAGCTGCCCCAGAAGGAGTAGAAACCTTACGTAGCGCACATCCTGAAATCGACATTTATGCAGCAGCATTAGATGAACGATTAAATGAGCATGGATACATTCTTCCAGGATTAGGGGATGCTGGAGATCGTTTATTCGGAACCAAATAATTAATTAATGTAGTCAACGCTTTTGCGATAGACTATTGCCAACGAATCTGACAATAATCACCGTACTGAGCGAATGCCTCAATGTATGGAAATGTTGTCAGACTTTTTATTTGGTGAAAAGGAGGGAAAATAAGATTCATGGAAGCAACACCAAAAGTGATTGAGATTTTTGGAGTGTCGTTTTCAGTTCCGATTTTGATTTCGTGTGGGGTTAGTGTTTTACTCATTGCGCTATTTACAATATTATCGGCCAGGAAAGTGTCCATGAAGCCAGGAAAGCTACAAAATGCTTTAGAGGCTTTAATGGAATTTACAAAAGGCATTGTTAATAACGCAGTGGATGAGAAAACGGGACAAACATATTATTTATATATTTTTTCACTGTTTTCTTTTGTGTTAGTCGCCAATATGGTGGGCCTCATTTTCTATATCCATTATGAGGATCATAGTTATTTTGCAAGCCCTACTGCCAGCCCAATCGTATGTTTGGCATTGGCGTTGATGACTACATTAATCGCACATTATTCTGGCGTACAGAAGATGGGACTCAAAGGATATATTCAACATTCTTATTTAAGTCCAATGTCGTTTATGCTCCCAATTAAGTTAATTGAAGAGTTTACGAATACAATTACACTAGCTTTTCGTCTTTACGGAAATATATATGCTGGTGAAGTGTTATTAGGCTTAATTGTGATGTTCTCATCCGCAGCCGGATTAATAACGTATATTCTTGCCATTCCGTTAGGTGTAATTTGGCAAGGTTTTTCAGTTGTGATTGGAGCTATTCAAGCGTATGTATTTTGTACGTTAACGATGGTATATATCTCACATAAAGTAATGAAACATTAATTTTTAAGAAATGAGGAATTTAAAATGACAGAATTAGCAGCAGCAATTGCAGTAGTAGGAGCAGCTTTAGCAGCAGCCTACGGGAACCAAGCAGTAATCGTAAAAACAATCGAATCAATGACTCGTCAACCAGAATTAAGCAACGAATTACGTTCAACAATGTTTATCGGGGTTGCCTTAATCGAAGCGATGCCAATCTTCGCAGTATTAATCGCTCTTATCCTTGTTTTCGTCAAATAGATTCAAATGAAGGGATTATTGTCGAAAAGGAGGGGTGAGCGATGTTTGAAGTAATGTTGTCAGGTAATACCAGTACCGTTTTAGGTGATACTTTGGTCGTGCTAGTTTCTATGACATTATTACTTTTCCTAGTAAAATATTTTGCTTGGGATAAAGTAAATGCAATGTTAGAGTCTCGTAGAGATAAAATCTCTAAAGATTTAGATGAAGCTGCAGAAAAGAAAAAAGCAGCGGAAGAAATTCAAGCGAATGCGCATGAAATTATTCATAAAGCAGAACTGAAGGGGAGCGATATTTTAAATAACGCTCGTGAAGCAGCATCAAAAACGCAAGATGAAATGATTAAAGAAGGTAAAGAAGTAGTCTCTCGTATGAAAGCAGAAGGGCAACGAGAAGTAGATTCGATGAAGCAACGTGCCATTGCTCAAGTACAAGATGAGATTGTGGACTTGTCTATTCAACTTGCAAGTCAAATTCTTGAAAAAGAAGTGACAAAAGAAAGACATCAAGAAGTGATTGAGTCCTTTATTAAGGGGTTGGAAGGATAATGGTAAAATATCATAAAGATATCGTTAAAGAAGCCAGCCATTTTTATGCAAAGGCAAAATATGAAGGTCACTTAGATCAAGTAACAAATGAAATTCAAGCAATTTTAGATGGAATTCAAAATACATCTACTTTTAGACAGCTGATGCATTTGGAACATGTTTCGTATGATAAAAAATTGGCAGTTCTAGAATCAACATTTGGTCACTTATCTAGTGAAACGCAGGAGTACTTAGCGACTTTTCCGTCAGAAGATGGTTCTATGAATATCGTAGAAGCACTAGAAGCGTTTCTTGAACTTTATAACGCAAATAAATTAGAAATTGTTTCTGCAATTCCTTTAACGGATGAGCAAATTAAACGTATTGCTATTGCTTTTCAAAATAAAACAGAAAAAGAATACGATTCTTGGGTAAATACAGTTGATCCTTCTGTTATAGGCGGTGTTCAATTGAAAACCAAAGAATTTCTTTTAGATGGAACAATTTCGAATAAATTAAAACAATTCAAAGAAAAAGTTAGCCAAACTGGATTGAAGAGGTGAGATGGCATAAATGGAAATGAGTAATATTACAGCGAGAATTCGTGACCAAATCTCTTCTTTTGAAACGAAAGAACAAATCGAAGAAATCGGAGAGGTTTCTTTCATTGGTGACGGAATTGCTCGTGTCATCGGCCTTACAAACGTAATGGCTGGAGAATTAGTAGAATTTGAAAATGGCGCTTATGGTATGGCACAAAACTTGGAAAAACAAGATGTGGGTGTCATCATTTTTGGTTCTTATGAGAACATTCATGAAGGAGAGCCTGTAAAACGTACAGGCCGTATTTTGGATGTTCCTGTTGGAGATGCGCTTATCGGGCGTGTTGTGGATGCGTTAGGTCGTCCAATTGACGGACTTGGTGCTATCGAAACAACAAAAAAACGTCCAGTAGAAAATGAAGCACCTGGCGTTATGCAACGTCAAAGTGTAAAACAATCATTACCCACAGGATTAAAAGTAGTCGATGCATTAGTGCCAATCGGTAAAGGGCAACGTGAGTTAATCATTGGTGACCGTAAAACTGGTAAAACGAGTATTGCAGTGGATACGATTTTGAACCAAAAAGGTAAAAATACATTATGTATTTATGTTGCAATTGGACAAAAGGAATCTACTGTTAAAGCCCTCGTTGAAACATTAAAACGTTATGGAGCCATGGAATATACAACCGTTGTATCTGCCAGCGCTTCTCAACCAGCGCCAATGCTTTATATTGCACCATATGCAGGTACTGCAATGGGTGAAGAGTGGATGTATCAAGGTCGCGACGTGTTAATTGTGTATGATGATTTATCTAAACAAGCGGCCGCTTACCGTGAAATTTCCCTATTACTTCGTCGTCCACCAGGTCGTGAAGCTTATCCAGGGGATGTATTCTACTTACACTCACGTCTACTAGAACGTGCAGCGAAATTAAGTGATGAATTAGGAGCAGGGTCATTAACAGCCTTACCAATCATCGAAACACAGGCCGGAGATATTTCTGCATATATCCCAACAAACGTAATCTCTATTACAGATGGACAAATCTTCTTAGAAAGTGACTTGTTCTACTCTGGGGTACGTCCTGGTTTATCTGCCGGATTATCTGTATCGCGTGTTGGGGGTTCTGCCCAAATTAAAGCGATGAAGAAAGTTTCTGGTACATTACGTATTGACTTAGCAAGTTACCGTGAGTTAGAAGCCTTTACACAATTTGGTTCTGACTTAGACGCGGCAACTCAACAAAAATTAAATCGTGGTAAACGTACAGTTGAAGTCTTGAAACAAGATGTACACCAACCATTACCAATCGAATATCAAGTTTCGATTTTATTTGCTTTAACACATGGTTTATTAGATGCGATTCCAATCGATCGTATTAAATCATTTGAAAAAGCGTTATATCAACATTTAGAAAGCGAACATAGAGATTTATTGAATGAAATCCGCGATCAACATGTGATTTCGGATGAAGAGAAATTCTACAAAGTGATTGAGAGTTTCAAACAAATTCATTTATTTGAACGTGTTCAATAAGCGTAGAAAGGAGAGGTGACCTGAATGACGGCTTCCTTAAATGATTTAAAGAAGAGAATTGTTTCAACAAAGAAAACAAGTCAAATCACTAGCGCCATGCAGATGGTCTCTGCAGCAAAATTAGCCAAATCAGAGCAAGCAGTGCGTCACTATCAAGACTACGCTCAAAAAATCCGTGAAGTTGTAACTCACTTACTATACGCAAATCACAATAGAGAAGAGATTGTCGATGAAACGTCAGAGGATGGAGAAGTAGTTACTTCTTTTATCGACTATCACGATTTATTAATTGAACGTCCAGTTAAAAAGACTGGATATTTAGTGATTTCATCTGATCAAGGACTTGCTGGGAGTTACAACTCTTCCATTTTCCAATCAACAAGAGAAATGTTAGAGTTAGACCACCAATCAAAGGATGAATATGTCATCTTAACCGTTGGGGATGCTGCAAGTCGCTTCTTCAAAAAAATGGGAGTGGATGTACGTCTTGAAATTAATGATGTATCAGATATTCCAACCTTTGAAGAAGTAAGAAAGATTGTGTCAAGTGCGGTCCAAATGTTCCGTGACGGTGAATTTGATGAATTTTACGTTTGCTATAATCACCATGTAAATGCACTTTTATCAAACTATCGTGTTGAAAAAATGTTACCAATTATCGACTTGGATGAAGATGAAGCAAAAGAGTACGAATTGGATTATATTTTCGAACCAAATAAGGAAATAATTATGGACATCTTGCTCCCACAATATGCGGAATCGCTTATTTACGGAGCCATTATCGATGCTAAATCTGCAGAGCATGCCTCTCGTATGACTGCGATGAGAAGTGCTACCGATAATGCCAAAGATTTAATCAGTAACTTAACGCAAGATTTGAACCAGAGACGACAAGCGCAAATTACACAAGAAATTACAGAAATTGTCGGTGGAGCAGCCGCTCTGGAAGAACATTAGGATTTTAGAAGGAGGAAAATGGATTGAGAACTGGAAAGATTTTACAAGTAGTAGGGCCAGTTGTAGACGTGGTATTTCCTTTAGAAGAAGGCGTTCCAGATATTCATAATGCATTACAAGTTGTGAAAACAACAAGTGACGGAAGTGAAAAGACTGTTACATTGGAAACTGCTGTAGAATTAGGGGATGGTGCAGTTCGTACGATTGCCATGGAATCTACAGATGGTTTGCAACGTGGCATGAAAGTAGTGGACTTAGGACGCACAATTAGCGTTCCTGTGGGACCTGAAACATTAGGTCGTGTATTCAACGTTTTAGGAGATACAATCGACTTGAAAGAACCATTCCCAGAAGACTTTACAAGACATGAAATCCATAAACCAGCACCAAAATTTGAAGAATTAAACAGTCAATATGAAATTCTACAAACAGGGATTAAAGTTATTGACCTTTTAGCACCATATCTTAAAGGTGGTAAAATCGGTTTATTCGGTGGTGCCGGTGTAGGGAAAACCGTTTTAATTCAAGAATTGATTCATAATATTGCCGAAGAACTTGGTGGTATTTCAGTATTTACAGGGGTAGGGGAACGTACTCGTGAAGGGAATGACCTTTACCATGAAATGCAAGAATCAGGCGTATCTGCTAAAACAGCGATGGTGTTTGGACAAATGAACGAACCACCAGGAGCTCGTATGCGTGTAGCACTAACAGGGTTAACTATTGCGGAATACTTCCGTGATATGGAAAAACAAGATGTGCTTTTATTCATCGATAACATTTATCGTTTCACACAAGCAGGTTCAGAAGTATCAGCGTTACTTGGACGTATGCCTTCTGCCGTAGGGTATCAACCAACACTTGCAACTGAAATGGGTCAATTACAAGAACGTATCAGTTCTACTAAAGACGGATCTATTACATCTATTCAAGCTATTTATGTGCCAGCTGATGACTATACAGACCCGGCTCCAGCAACAACTTTCGCTCACCTAGATGCAACTACAAACTTAGAGCGTCGTTTAACAGAACAAGGGATTTATCCAGCGGTGGATCCACTTGCTTCAACATCAAGCGCTCTAACTCCAGAAATTGTTGGGGAAGAACACTATGAAGTAGCGATGAAAGTACAACAAATGCTTCAACGTTATCGTGAATTACAAGACATCATTGCCATCTTAGGGATTGATGAATTATCAGATAGCGAAAAAGTTATTGTAAACCGTGCAAGAAGAATTCAATTCTTCTTATCACAAAACTTCCACGTTGCTGAAGCCTTCACTGGACAACCTGGTTCATACGTTCCAATTAAAGATACGGTTCGCGGATTTAAAGGAATTATCGATGGTTTATATGATGATATTCCAGAAGATATGTTCCGTAACGTAGGACCAATCGAAGACGTTATTAAAAAAGCTAAAGCGGCAGGATTTGTTGGAGGAAATTAAAGATGGCTGAACATGAATTACTGGTCGTTGTCACAACACCAGAAGGAAAAGTGTATAACCATCGTTCCTATTCTGTGAGTGCCGATGCAGTCGATGGCGGAATCACCATACTACCGCATCATGCTCCAATCATGCTTCCTTTAAAAATCGGGGCACTTCGAGTGAAACGATTCTTAGAGGATTCGCCAACTGATTATATTGCAATCGGTGGTGGAGTTATGGAAGTGCGGGATAATGTCGTAACGATTATTGCCAACGTGGCTGAACGTGCAAGAGACATTGATGTGACACGTGCCGAACATGCAAAAGATAAAGCTGAAAAAGTTTTAAGCGATACAAGTCGTTCAAAAAGCGATATGGATCGTGCAAAAATTGCTTTAAGTAAAGCAATCAATCGTATTGGTGTTTATAAGCATAGAAGAAAGTAAAAGAGAGGATGCGTGCATCCTCTCTTTTATTGTTCAGACAAAAAAACTAGCAGATATTTCTGCTAGTTTTTAATTTTATAAAATTTCTTTGATGTAGGATTCGAGTTCTTCTTGAGGAAGGACACCAGCTGACTTCTTAACAATCTTTCCATTTTTATCCGTGAAGATCAGGGTCGGAATTTCTGTAATCTCGTGATATTTTTGGAAGCTCGAATCAACATCTGAGTAATAATTGAGCGAAAGAGAATGTTCTTTCAAGTATTTTTTCCCATTCTCAATCGGTTCTTTTTGACTAATCATCGCAACGCCAACGAATTCTACTTTATCTCCATATTTCTCTTTTAAAGCATTTAAGATAGGAAGTTCTTGTTGACAGTCTGGACACCAACTTGCCCAAGCATAATAGACTGTTGGTTTTCCAGTGAAGTCTTTTTCTGTTAATTTCTTTCCGCTTTCGTCTTGAAATACGACGTTTGCGTTAGCAGTATTACTGTTATCTGGTAAAAAATAGAAGATAGCTAGTCCTGCAACCATTAATGCTGCAAGTGCTAATAAAAGTTTTTTCATAAAATCCTCTTTCTAATCCTTATTCGTGTATGTCAAACACGTATTTATGTCCTTGAGTAAGGCTATGGTAGAATCCTTTCCCTTCGTATAAGTGGAATACTTGTACGCCAGCAATGTCTTCTTCGTTAGGGTAAACATCTTTAACGAATGGATTATCTTTTAGTACTTCTTCAAGACGTTCACGCCCGATTTCTTTCACAACACCTTCAATACGAATTACTTGGATTAAGTAGTCTTCGCTCTTCATAGCAGTAATAGCAACTTTCGGATTTTGTTTTAACTGTTTGTAGAAGTTTGTTTTTGGACTTGTCATAAAGAACACACCTTTTTCGTTTGCAACACCGATATGAATATGGCGTGCATGAGGTTGGTTGTTCTCGTCTGCAGTCGCAACAACAGCTACATTCATTTCTTCTAAAATACGTAAAATTTCATTGACTTCCATAGTGCTTTCTCCTTACCGTTTTCTTTTTATTCTATCATATATTTGATTATGAAAGAAGACTTGCGATTTCGTCTCGAATTTGTTCAGGCGTTGTAGTAGGAGCAAATCGTTTTAAAATCGTTCCATCTTTAGCTACGAGGAATTTTGTGAAGTTCCATTTGACCTTTTCGCCTAAAAGTCCAGCTGTCTCTTTCTTCAATACGTTGAATAGAGGATGAGTATGGGGGCCATTTACTTTTACCTTGCCAAACATCGGGAATGTAGTATTGTACGTTAATTGGCAATGGGTGGCAGCTTGTTCGGCAGTTAAAGGTTCTTGCCCTGCAAATTGATTACAAGGGAACCCAAGAACAGAGAAGCCTTTCTCTTTAAAGTCCAAATAAAGCTTTTCTAGTCCTTCAAATTGAGGAGCAAGTCCACATCCACTAGCGGTATTGACAATTAGCAATAATTGACCTTTAAATTCTTCAAGAGTAGTTGATGCACCGTCAATAGTTGGAACTTCGATTTCATAAATTGACATTCGTCTTCCTTCTTTCTTATATAAGTCCGTAGTGTTTTAAACCATTTACAATCCCATTATCTGTATTATCTGTTGTAATAAATTCAGCAATTTCTTTTAAAATAGGGAGGGCATTGCCCATGGCTACAGGATGAGATACTGCTTGGAGCATCTCGATATCGTTTGGCCCATCTCCGAATGCATAAGTTTTGGCATCTTCTTGGTTTAAGTGTTCTAAAAAGCGTTTGATGCCTTCTGCTTTAGAATTTCCTTTTGAAATTACGTCAACTGAGTACGGTGTATTTCGAAGAAAATCAAGATTTGGGAAAGCTACTTTATATTTTTCTTCGGCTGGTGGAAGAGAAATAAAGAGCATCATGTTAATTGGATTTTCTTTATAGAAATCTGGATTTAGTGCAGGCGGGTTAGAGTGGATAAATCCATAAGCATCTTTAGCGCCTGGAGAGGATGCTACTAAATAAAACTGTTTATCATTGTATGCAGTAAGGCCATATCCATCTTCTTTTACCATTTGGTGAAATTTTTCAACTGTTTCAGTTGGAATCTCTGAAGAATAAACAAGCTGTCCTTGATAAAGAACGACTTGACCGTTCATAAAAATTCCTGAGTGGATATTTGCACTCTCCATAATATCGCGAGTTTCAGCAGGAGAGCGTCCTGTTGCGATAAAGGGTTCATACCCATTTTCTTTCAATGCTTGAATAGCTTTTTTTGTTGATTCGTCTACTAGTGAATGTCCATTTAATAAAGTACCATCCAAATCAAAAAAAACAAAACCTTTCATTATGTCACTCCATTTCGTTAAGTCTTGTTCTAGTATACCATGTTTTTAGCTATTTTAATCATAGTTAGTGCAATAGAGTTTAGAGGACTATTTTAAATGAAACAGTGGAATTATCGTGATTTTTGTGTTAAAATTGAAAAGAATTTTAGTTAAGGAGGGAATCCTTTGTACAATTTGATTTTATCACTGATGGTAGTGGTATGCGTATTATTAATTATTGTTGTAGCTATGCAACCTTCTAAGACAAATGCAGCAAGTTCTTTAACAGGTGGAGCAGAGCAATTATTTGGAAAACAAAAAGCACGTGGCTTTGAGGCGTTCTTAATTCGTGTTACTGTTGTTTTAGGAACAATCTTCATGTTATTGGCATTTGCTTTAGCATACATTTCATCAAAATAATGATTTTTAAGTACAATTGTTCGGACATCCAACCAATTGTACTTTTTTTATTTTATAGATTCAGAGGAGTTTAATATGGAAGCATTATGGTTAAGAAAAGAAGGTAATACAAGAGCGGTGATTTTATTTCATGCTTATACTGGGACACCGGCAGATGTGAGAATGCTTGCGCAGTTTCTACATCGTCATGATTATGCAGTCTATGTTCCCGTATTTTCTGGCCATGGGACTCCTGATGTCGATGATATTCTTAATAATTCTCCTAGTAAATGGTATGAAGATGCTAAAAAAGCGATCGAATTTGTTAAAAATTCGGGGTTTAATACGATTGCATCTTTTGGTCTATCTATGGGAGGAATTATGGCTACAAAGGCCGCAACGGAGCAACTGGTTGATTATGCTGGGACTTTTTGCTCACCGATTTCTGTAAGAAATCCGCAACTTCCTGGGCTGTTAAAAAGTTTTATGATGTATGCTCAAGCTTCTTATTTAAAACTAAATCGTCCTTTTGATAGTATCGAGATGAAGTTGAAAGCCCAAAAGCAATTAGTTGAACTACAAATCTTTTCAAGTGAAGTAGCATCTAATTTAGATAAAGTAACAGGAAGTTTTTATATTGCACAAGGGGAACAAGATACACTTGTAAATCCTGAAGCCTCTTTAGAATTAAAAGAAGCTTTGGTGAATGCTCAAGTGGAGTTACATTGGTATGAAGAAGCGGGGCACGTGATTACGGTTAGTCCTGTTAGAAAGGAATTCCAAGAGACTGTTCTCTCTTTTCTAAATCAACAAGAATGGAGGTAAAGAAATGAGGCAATCATTAGAAGAAATCTTAATGGCTTTCTTTATGGAACATGAATCCGAAAGTTTTTTTGTTCAAGAAATTAGTGAGCATTTCGGATTTACTGGTTCAAAGGACTTTAAGATTTTAGTGAAACAATTAGCTGACCTCGAAGATTCTGGAAAAATTGTATTAACACGACAAGGTAAATTTGGATTCAATCAAAAAAATCGTACGTTAGAAGGAACATTCCGATTAAACGATAAAGGATTTGGTTTTGTCACAGTTGAAGAAGGAAAACCAGATATTTTTATCCCAAGAACGGATGTCCATGGCGCTATGGATGGAGACACAGTTGCGATTCGTATCGTACAAGAAGAAAATCCTTATAACGATAAAGCCGCAAGCGGAACAATCGTGAAAATCATAGAACGCGCTGTGAAGCAAGTGGTGGGGATTTATACACGTTATCCATCGAAGATTATGATGCAAACAGGCTATTGTGGCGAAATTGCATTAAAAGATTCTAAATTAAAGAAAACGAAATGTTATGTGACTAGAAAGGGATTAAACCCAGTTGACGGAACCGTCGTGATTGCCGAAGTTGACAGTTATGAAACAGAGCGTCACGAACTCGTCTTGAAGGCGCATATCGTCAAAGAAATCGGCTATAAAGACGCTGTCGGCATGGATATTTTAATGATTTTACATCAATTAAAAATTCCAACAGTATTCCCAGACTCTGTTATAGAGGAAGCCAACCGCGTGAGTGATGTGATCTCACCGGAAGAAATCGAAGGGCGTGTGGATTTACGCCAAGAATTAACCGTGACAATTGACGGAGCAGATGCCAAAGACTTAGATGATGCGGTAGCTCTAGTCAAACGCGAAGATGGAACCTTTGTCTTAACGGTATCCATCGCCGACGTTTCTTATTATGTAACGGAAAATTCTGAAATGGATAAGGAAGCATTCGAACGCGGAACGAGTGTGTATTTAACAGATCGTGTGGTTCCAATGTTACCGCAAAGATTATCAAACGGAATTTGCTCGCTACATCCATATGAAGAACGTTTAACATTAACAGCTCGTATGGAAATCGACCGTAGCGGAACGATATACCAGCACGAAATTTTCCCTAGTGTGATTCAATCGAATGAGCGATTAACTTATGATGAAGTGAATGTATTATTCAATACGAATGAAGCTTCTGAAAAAATCACACCAGAGATAGCAGAAATGCTCTGGAATATGAAAGAATTACATACGATTCTTGAACGTAGACGCATGGAACGTGGAGCGATTGACTTTGATACACAAGAAGCAAAAATTCTTGTAGATGAAAAAGGAGTTCCAACAGAAATTGTACTCCGTGAACGTGGTGTAGCAGAGCGACTCATTGAGTCCTTTATGCTGGCAGCTAATGAAACAGTAGCTCGTCACTATGAACAATTGAAGGTGCCGTTCATCTATCGTATTCACGAAAATCCAGATAGCGAAAAACTTCAACGATTCTTAGAGTTTATTACAGCGTTTGGAATTACGATTAAAGGGAAGAACGATTCGATTACACCGAAGAAATTGCAAAAGGCATTAAGCGAGGTGCGTGGTGAGCCTTATGAAGCGGTGGTATCAACGATGATGCTTCGTTCTATGAAACAAGCTAAGTACGATATTACGCCAACAGGACACTATGGACTGGCAGCAGAAGACTATACGCACTTCACTTCGCCAATTCGTCGTTATCCAGACTTAATCGTTCATCGTATGATTCGTCATTACGGAAAACATCCGGGTCACTTATCGAAGAAAGAAGAAATGCTTCTTGAAGATAAGTTACAACAAATTGCAGACCAATCATCTCGTATGGAACGACTTGCAGTACAGGCTGAACGTGATGTGAATGCATTGAAAAAAGCTGAATACATGCAAGATAAGGTTGGCGAGGAATTCGACGGTATCGTAAGTTCTGTGACAAAATTTGGGATGTTTGTTGAGTTAGCGAATACCGTAGAAGGATTAATCCATATTTCTCACTTAAAACAAGACTACTTTAACTTTATTGAAAGCCACATGATTTTACTAGGGGAACGTACAGGAGTCAGTTACCGTATCGGTGACCGTGTTCGTGTGAAGTGTGTGAAAGTAGATGTGGAAGCTAGAGAAGTCGATTTCCTACTCGTAGAAGATGCAAAATTGGCTAAAATTGAACGACCAAGAAAAGGCGATTTCTTTGATGAAAAATCTTCTAAGAAGGGCAAAAAATCAAAAGGACGTCAACGCTTTAAAAAAGCCATTAAAATGAAAAAGAAAAGACGCTAGGAGGTTCGTGAATGCCTAAAGGAACGAACGATAAAGTGCTCGCACAAAATCGAAAAGCAAGTCATGACTATACGATTCTTGAAACGATTGAAGCTGGGATGGTCTTAACTGGAACAGAAATTAAATCGGTTCGTCAAGCGCGTATCAATTTAAAAGATGGCTATGTGAGCTTGAAGCAAGGAGAAGCTTTTCTTGTAGGGGTCCATATTAGTCCGTTTGAACAAGGGACGCTTTTCAATCATGATCCATTAAGAACTAGAAAATTATTGCTTCATAAAAAGCAAATCAATTATTTATTGGAACAAGTAAAGCAAGCCGGAAACACAGTAGTGCCGCTGAAGGTTTACATTAAAAATGGCGTTGCGAAGTTATTAATCGGAGTTGCGAAAGGGAAGAAAAATTACGATAAACGTGATGCCTTAAAGCAAAAGGATATGAAACGCGAAATCGATCGTGCGATGAAAGAAAGATATTAAATGAGAAAAAGCTGGACATATGTCCAGCTTTTTTAGTTTTAAGAAAATCTAAAATTAATAGATCTGTTTATTTTGTAGGTTTATTTCATATTGGTTTCATATTGGGAATGCAAAATGAAATCACGGATAAGGAAAGGAAGTGAGCAAATGGATTGGAAGAAACGCGCTGGAGCATACTTAATCAGAAAGAAAATTCGGACAGGAATTTTGTTTTTCATTATGGTACTAATTTCTTCAGCAGTATTAGCAGTTCTTTCGATGCAAGAAAGTACTGGGAAGGTTGAAGAGAAACTCCTTAGTCTTTCAAATTCAGGCTTTCAAGTTGAATCAATCTTAAATGATGGGGGGATACAAAAGAAGCAATTAACTCAAATTGAGAAAACAGATGGAGTTAAAGAGGTTCAATATGAATATGATGCGGTAGGGCAATTGCAAGATGCTAAAGCTGTTCAAAGAGAACAATCTGTTCAACTAGATCAAGGAAATCTCGGTGAGCTAGTGGGTGTTCGAGGAGTTAGTGATAGCAATAATGAAATGAATTTTGCCAGTGGAGCATTAAATATTCAAAGTGGGAGAGCACTAACAAAAGAAGATCGAAATAAAGTTCTTATTCATGAAGAGTTAGCGAAAGAGAACAACTGGACGGTTGGCTCTAAAATCAAAATGAAACTGTTTAAGAATGGAGAAGAAGGTGGAGGCTCTTATGATGAAATCACTGTTGAAGTCGTTGGGATTTTTAACGGGAAATTATCAGAGCAATCTACAGGGCTCACAAGTGATTTAACTGAAAATCGTATGTATATGGATTATAAAACGAGTCAGTTATTAGCAGGTAATAAGGAGTCGAATGAAGTTGTTCATAGAGCTATCTATACTGTAAAAAATCCTTCACAACTAGACTCTGTGATTAAAGAAGTAAAAAAACTTTCACTAAATTGGGAAACTTTACAATTATCCAAAAATGAACAAGTTTTTGAACAAGTATCGGGTCCGATATCTAATTTTAAATCATTAATGATGTTATTAACGGGATCTGTGTTCGCATTAGCAGTCATTATATTATTCTTAATTTTATTATTCACCTTACGTGAAAGAATCCATGAATTTGGAATATTATTATCTCTTGGTATTTCAAGAGGAAAAATTATTAGTCAAATTTTACTGGAGCTGTTTACGATTGCTTCAGGAAGTTATTTAATCGCATTATTCTTTGGTGAGTTTGTGGCAAATCAATTTTACTCAGGATTGATTTCATCAGATGATATACCTGCTCAGGTCAAGTCATTATTTGAATCCAGTTTACCGCAGCTAACACTAATGGAGGGTGCTAAAACATTAGTCATCGTCATTGTCATTATTGTATTAGCAGTACTATTTAGTACAGCTGTAATCTTAATGAAGAAACCAAAGAAAATATTAAGTCAAATGAATTAAAGGAGTGGTCTTATGTCAGTGTTATCATTAGAAAATATTTACTATCGTTATGAGAATGCGCAAAAATATGTATTAAAAGATTTAAATGCACAGTTTGAGGAAGGAAAATTTATTGCTGTTGTAGGTAAATCGGGTGCTGGGAAATCAACATTCTTATCTTTATTAGCAGGGTTGGATAGTCCAACAAAGGGAAAAGTGCTATTTAAAGGAGAAGATATTGCAAAAGGTTCCTACAGCGATCATCGTAGAGATCATATTTGTTTAGTTTTCCAAAACTACAATTTGATTGATTACTTAACACCGCTTGAAAATGTCAAACTTGTAAACGAAAAAGCGGATAAAGAAATTCTTCTAAAATTAGGCTTAGGAGAAGAACTGATTCATAGAAATGTATTGAAACTATCAGGTGGGCAACAACAACGTGTAGCTATTGCTAGAGCTTTAGTATCCAAAGCGCCTATCATTTTAGCAGATGAACCAACAGGGAACTTAGACGAAGGAACAGCTGCTGAAATTATTGATATTTTAAAAATGGCTGCTCACGAAAGCGGAAAGTGTGTAGTTGTAGTGACTCATAGTCCACAAGTAGCCGACGCTTGTGACGAAGTTCTTACGCTGGAAGAAGGACAATTAAAAAAATCAAAAGGAAAGAAGGGGTGAGATAAATGAGAATTATTCAAAATGCTTGGGCATACGTGACTAGAAAGAAATTTAAATCGTTCATAATTTTCTTTATCTTATTCAGTATGGCAACTGTTGCTTTAAGTAGTTTATCTGTAAAACATGCGACAGACACAGCTGCAAAAGAAACCTTTAAATCGATTAATTCGTCTTTTTCAATGCAAATTGACCGTCGTCACAATCAAGGAACTGCTCGTGGTGGGGGTAACTTGAAGGGAAAAGATATTAAAGCCATTGAAGGGATTGAAGGAGTTCAAAAAGCTATTAAACGAATGGAAGTTGTAGCGGACTTAGTTGATCAAGAATTAATCCCAGCTCAAGGTGTTAAATTGGATGCAAACCGTGTGAAACGTTTCGGAAAAGCTGCGATGGTAACGGGAATTAATGATTCAAGTATGGATGAACGTTTTGCGGCTCAAACATTCACATTAACATCTGGAAGACACATTACAGATTCAGATACGAACGTCGCAATGGTTCATGAAGACTTTGCTAAGAAAAACAATTTAAAAGTTGGAGACAAGATTAAATTAAAATCCAATATTTATGATGCGGATAATGAAAAGAAAGCAAACAACGAAACTGAAGTAACGATTGTCGGAACATTTAGTGGAAAAAATAAAGGAAGAGTAACTGCTCCTCAAGAATTATACGAAAATACAATTTTAACAGACTTAAAAACAAGCCGTTTAATGTATGGATTTAGTGAAGAAGATGGCACTTATTTAGATGCAACTTTCCTAGTTTCAGGAGAATATGACATCGATAAGGTAATGGAACAAGCTAAAAAATTAGGAATTAACTGGAAAGCTTATACATTAGTGAAAAGTAGCCAAAACTATCCAACTTTACAAAAATCAATTAACCTTGTGTATGGTCTAACGAATAAATTATTCATCGGAAGTCTAATTTTCTCTGCGATTATTTTAGTGTTAATCTTGTTCTTGTGGACAAACAGCCGTCGTAAGGAAATCGGAATTCGATTAGCATTAGGGATGACAAAGAAAACGATTATTACACAAATGCTATATGAAGTAGGAATGGTAAGTATCGCAAGTTTTGGGGCAGCCTTTTTAGCAGGTGGTCCTGTCAGTGAATGGGTTGGAAAATTAATTTTAGGACAAGTGAATAGTAGTTTAGGAACTCAACTTGCCAACGAGGCAAAATCAGCTAACTTAGGTGGAGGTGCTGCAGTAGATGGATTTAATAAGACGCTAACGGAACTATCAGTAACAGTTTCAAATATGGACAAAGGAATCGTTATTGGACTTGGATTAGTGGTTATTGTCATTGCGGTATTCCTTGCGAGCGCATTGATTTTACAAAAATCACCGAAGAGCTTGTTACAGGATACGGAATAAAGGTAGTTTACAATAGTAAAGATTGTTATAATAGAAAGAGAGGTGATGTTTTTGAATTTATTAATTGTTGAAGATGAAGAGGCTATTCGAGAAGGTGTTCGAGAATTTTTAAGTGAACAAGGATTTACAGTCTTTGAAGCTTGTGATGGTGTCGAAGCTCTCGAAGTATTTAACCGAGAATCCGTTGATTTAATTTTATTAGATATTATGATGCCCCGAAAGAATGGGTTTGAAGTATTAGAAGAAGTTCGACAGAAAAGTAATGTCCCAATATTGATGTTAACAGCCTTACAAGATGAGGAGACTCAAGTAAAAAGCTTTGAATTACTTGTGGATGGATATATTCAAAAACCATTTTCTCTAATGGTCCTTTATAAGAGGATTGAGGCTTTGCTAAAAAGACATTATGGAGAAGTAGAAACCTGGAGTTATCAGGATACAAGTGTTAATTTTACGCGATTTGAAGCGTATGTAAATAATCAATTAGTAGAAGTGACCGCTAAAGAGCTGTCGATTCTAAAACTGCTTGTGAAGCATGAGGGACAAGCTTTGAGCCGTTCACAAATTTTAGATCATGTTTGGTCTAACCATGAAGACCCACCATTTGATCGAGTCGTGGATGTTTATATCAAACAGCTACGTAAAAAGCTAAAATTAGATTGTATTGTTACTATTAAAAATGTTGGATATAAATTGGAGTTAAAATGAGAAGATTAAAACTATTTCCAAAAATTTTCATTTATACTTTTAGTATATTAATATCACTCGTTGCGGTTGCTCATTTATTCTTATATTTTGCTTTCCCGCATTTTTACATGCAAGAACGGCAGCAAGAACTGAGTAGAAAAGCAGATGTTCTTGTACAGAGTCTTTCTCAAGTGGATGAAAAGGGAGCTGCTTCAGCATTACAAGTGTATGCCAATAATGAAGGTATAACAGCGTATTTGAAGCATGAAAGCACTGGAGAAAGTCTAACATTAGGGGCAAAATTACCAATAGATGAGAACAGCAATCAACATTCTGTGATTATCGAAGACCGTGAAGTCACGACTAAGGATGGGAAAAAATTATTTATTCAAGTGGTGTCAACGACGGAAATGGTCAAACAAGCCACGCGAGTCACTTTCCATTATTTACCATTGTCTTTAGCCATCTCGATATTTACGGCAGTAATTTTCTCTTATATTTACGCAAGAAAACTATCAAGACCTCTGATGAGAATGTCTCGAGTCACAGAGAAAATGATGAATTTAGAAAGAGATGCAGCCTTTTTAGAACCAAGTTCAGATGAGATTGGACAGATGGAAGTGCAAATTAATGACTTGTATCAACATTTATTGTCGGTAATTGATGAACTAGAAGAAAAGAATCAAAAAATGATTCGCTTAGAAAAAACAAAAGTGGATTTTCTTCGTAGTGCCTCGCATGAGTTGAAAACACCACTTGCTAGTTTAAGAATTATGCTAGAAAACATGAGCCTTAATGTAGGAAAATACAAAGATCGAGATAAATATCTAGTAGCATCCCTTGGCAAAGTGGACCAGTTATCTGTATTAGTTCAAGAAATATTGGAGCTTTCAAAATTACAAGAAAGCACAATGGAAAAGCAATCGATTCAACTAGAAAAAATGATTCCTATTTGGAACAAAGAATTTAAAATTTTAGCACAAGAAAGAAATTTAATTATTGAAACGGATTTAGAATCTTCAACAATAGAAATGAACCAAATGGCCTTCCAAAAAGTTTGGAATAATTTGATGATTAATGCGATTCGTTACTCGAATGAAGGAGGTGTTATCAAAGTTTCTGCTAAAAATGGTATCTTAAAAATAGAGAATCCTTGTCAACCTCTGACGGAGGAAGAAATAGAGATGGCATATTCATTACTACCATCGACAAGTAATAAAGGAAGTGGTAATGGGGTAGGATTATACATTGTCCATCAATTATTAAAACAAGAAGAAATTAAACACCGCTTTTATGCAACAAATACAGGAATGTGTTTTGAAATAGAAACAGAATAAAAGCTGTATGGAAGGAGTGTTGTTTATTGAATTAATGAAAAAGCTGGATTATCTCTTTTAGGAGATAATCCAGCTTTTTTGTAATAGAACATTAATGTTAAAAATAAGTAAATTAGAAAATAATTTCACAAAAACGCTTACATTTAAAGCGCTTTCGTGTATAATAAAGATATCAATAAAAAGATAGGAAGGTTGATATTATGGCAACAATTGATCGTTTCGCTACAGACACTATACGCAAGAGCAATCCGCATCTTTCGCAATTGAAGGCAACTATTGAACCAGCTTTTTATTCGAACAATGCGACTGAAATTCCGACTCTGGCAGAGGCGTATGAATTAGCGTCACATGCACCCAATACAACTGTATTAGATGCATTCGTAGCAAATGCGAAGGATTTAGGATTACCCGAGGATGCGCATATTCTTTCGGTAGTGGATGGGAGTGTCGTTGGACGTACGGCAAAAGCTCGTCGAATTTTAGGGAATAATCCGTCAGAAGATGCAAAGATTATTCCAATTATTCGCGACGAAATTTATAACAGCGCTTTCAAACCGTTTATTAAAGGAACGGCTATTGTAGGTCTTGATGAAGACTTTATGGTAAAAGCGCACATCACGATGCCTAAAGAACATATTAATAACTTATATTCTTGGTTATTGAACTTCCAAATTTTCAATGACCAATATAAGAGACGTTACGATGCATCGAAACAATATGATGAAAATGACATTTTTATTTTCTTTGATCCTACATGGAGACATCCTGATTACCCAGATGGATTAGCGTTCTTTGATACGAAACATAATTGTGCTGCAATTTTAGGAATGAGTTATTTTGGGGAAATCAAAAAGGGAACATTGACACTTGCTTGGGCAACTGCCGCTCGTAACAACTACGTTTCTTGTCACGGTGGTTTGAAGATTTTCCGTAAAGAAGGCGCTTCTTATGTTGCAAGCTTCTTTGGATTATCTGGATCAGGGAAGTCTACATTAACGCACGCAAAACATGATAATAAATATGATATTGAAGTATTACACGACGATGCATTTGTGATTTCAGTAGAAGATGGTTCATCTGTAGCTTTGGAACCTTCTTACTTCGACAAAACAAATGACTATCCAGCAGGTCACAGAGAACAAGATTACTTCGTAACGGTTCAAAACTGCGGTGTGACTCTGGATGAAAACGGCCGTAAAGTATTAGTAACAGAAGATATTCGGAACGGTAACGGGCGAACAATTAAATCTCGTTATTCAACCCCGAACCGCGTCGATAAGATTCAAGAACCAATTCAATCTATTTTCTGGATTATGAAAGATGATGCACTTCCACCATTAGTGAAAATCACAGACCCACGTTTAGCATCTATTTTAGGATGTACTTTAATGACAAAACGTTCAACAGCTGAAAATACAGGGGCTGGAGCAAACTTAGATGCGCTCGTTATCGAACCATACGCAAATCCATTCCGTGTCTATCCATTAGTAGAAGACTACGAAAAATTCAAAGCTTTATTTGATAAAGGAGTAGATTGCTACATTATCAATACAGGGGATTTCTTAGGTAAGAAAGTGACGAAAGAAGTGTCTCTTGGTGTAATTGAAACAGTTGTTGATGGCAAAGCAAAATTTGAATTGTTTGGCGGCCTTCCAGGAATGGAATACTTACCAGTAGAAGGCTATGAAGTGCCTGAAATGAACGGAGACTACGCTGAATTGATTCGTGATCGTATGCAATTCCGTTTGGATTACTTGAAAGCATTTAATGATGCAAATCAAGAACATCAAATTCCAACAGATGCTCTTGAAAGCATCAAGACAATCGAACGCTTTATCGACGTATTATAGTGGAAGGAGTGTTCGGTGATGACTCGAAAAATAGGAATTACAGATACAATCTTACGGGATGCTCATCAATCGTTGATGGCAACCCGTATGCGAATTGAAGATATGCTCCCTGTTTTAGATCAATTAGACGAAGCAGGATTTGCCTCTTTAGAATGTTGGGGTGGAGCAACGTTTGACGCCTGTATTCGTTTCTTAGACGAAGACCCATGGGACAGACTTCGCACCTTGAAAAAACATTTAAAGAAAACACCGCTTCAAATGCTGTTACGCGGACAAAATATTTTGGGATATCGTCACTATGCCGATGATGTTGTAGAAAAATTTGTCGAAAAATCAGCAGAAAATGGGATTGATATTTTCAGGATTTTCGATGCGTTAAATGACGTTCGTAACTTGGAAGCTTCACTAAATGCCGTGAAGAAGACAGGTAAAGAAGCGCAAATGACAATCTGTTACACGATTAGTGATGCGCATACGATTGACTATTACAAAGAACTAGCAGCTAAAATGCAAGAAATGGGTGCGGATTCTATCTGTGTGAAAGACATGGCTGGAATTTTAACACCAGCTCGTGGTATTGAGCTTGTTCGTGCATTAAAAGAAGTGATTACTGTTCCAATCGTTGTACACACTCACTGCACAAGTGGTATTGCGCAACTCACTTATCAAGCAGTCATTGAAGCTGGTGCGGACCGTATCGACACAGCTCTTTCACCACTCAGTGAAGGAACTAGTCAACCGCCTACGGAATCGTTAGCGATTGCGCTTCGTGAACTTGGCTATGACATCTCCGTTGATTTGGCAAAATTAGAACCAATTGCAGACCACTTCCGAGTAATTAAAGATAAATACATTAAAGATGGAACATTAAATCCAAAAATGTTAACACCAGATCCACGTGCGCTTTTATATCAGGTTCCTGGTGGGATGTTATCGAATATGTATTCTCAATTAACTCAAGCAGGTGCAACGGATAAATACGAAGAAGTATTAAAAGAAGTGCCAAAAGTAAGAGCAGACCTTGGATATCCACCACTCGTAACTCCAATGAGCCAAATGGTGGGAACTCAAGCAACGATGAATGTTCTTACTGGCAAACGCTATAAAGTGGTTTCAAACGAAGTGAAAGCATACTTACTTGGTTCATATGGACAATCACCAGTACCCATTCAAGAAAGCTTCAGAAGATCAATCATTGGGGATCAAGAAGTTATCACGGATCGACCAGCAAATCATTTGCCACCTGAATTCGAAACACTCAAAGCAGAACTTGGAGATTTAGCAAGAAGTGACGAAGACGTCTTAACTTACGCACTTTTCCCTAAAGTCGGCAAAGAATTCTTGCTTAAGAAAAATGGACAATGGCAAAAACCATCTGAAATCGTGAAGATTTTTGCGACTGTAAAGTGAGGAGAGAGTTATGCAACTAAGTTTATTAGAAATCTTATGGATCACAATCGTTTCAATGGGAATTGTGTTTGTGATGTTGACGATTCTAATGTTCCTCATGCAAGGAAGCTCTAAAGTTATCCAAATCCTGGAAGCAAAGAGTCATACAACAGTTGGAGTTGTGGGGAAACCAGTTGAGGTGAAACCTGAGGCTCCAACAAATGATGGAACACTATTTGAAACGAATAAACTTGCTAGAGTAGCCGCATTAGTAGCTTTAACGAAAGCAAGTGCGGATGTACCAGACAAGCACTTTGAGATTGTATCGATTGAAAAGAAGGTGGACTAAATGAAAAAATATGAAGTAGAAGTAAATGGCGAAACATTTATCGTCTCACTAAAAGAAATTTCAAATGAAGAAGCAACGCAGAAATTAGCAGCAGCTCCAGCACCTAATGCGCCAATGGAAGAAAAGAAAGCTGCTCCAGCTCCAACAGGAGACGGTGAAGTAGTGCCAGCTCCAATGGCAGGGATTGTATTATCGGTCAATAAAAATGTCGGTGATGCAGTGGAAAAAGGAGATATACTTGTGATTTTAGAAGCCATGAAGATGGAAAATGAAATCCTTGCTCCTTGTGACGGTGTTGTGAAAGCAATTCATGTATCAAGTAATGAATCTGTCGAATCGAACCAACCACTCTTAACGATTTAGGAGGCGATGGTTTATGGAAGTCATTCAACAGTTGATTGAAACGAGTGGGCTCTATAATTTAACAATTCAAAATATCATTATGTTAATTATCGCCTGCGTGTTTCTATATCTAGGAATTAAACGAGGGTATGAACCATACTTAATGGTTCCGATTGCGTTCGGGATGCTCCTTGTAAACTTACCGTTAGCAGGATTAATGGATGCTCCTACTGAAAATGGACCTGGTGGACTCTTGTATTACTTATATCAAGGAACGAACCTTGGGATTTATCCACCGTTGATTTTCCTTTGCTTAGGGGCCTCAACAGACTTTGGACCTCTACTAGCAAATCCGAAAACTATCTTGCTTGGTGGGGCAGCTCAATTCGGTATTTTCGTCGCATTCTTCCTTTCAGTAATGTGGGGAATGACACCGCAAGAAGCTGCTTCAGTAGGGATTATCGGGGGTGCGGATGGACCAACCGCCTTGTTCTTAACAACAAGACTTGCACCGCACTTATTACCAGCAATCGCCCTAGCAGCGTACTCGTACATGGCGCTTGTGCCAATTATTCAACCGCCAATTATTCGCGCGCTCACAACGAAGAAAGAACGTCTAGTGAAGATGACAGAAAACCGTAAAGTCAGTGAAACGGAAAAAATTCTTTTCCCAATCATCGTTACAATTTTTGTCAGCTTATTAGTACCAAGTGCAACACCTTTAGTAGGATGCTTAATGCTCGGTAACTTAATTAAAGAAATTAAGGTAGTTCCAAACATTACAAAAGTTCTACAAAATGCGATGATGTACGGTGTTACTATTATTTTAGGATTAACCGTTGGAGCAAAAGCAACAGGGGAATTATTCTTATCCGTATCGACTCTTAAAATTACTTTATTAGGGTTAATCGCGTTTGCTGGAGGAACAGCAGCGGGGGTTCTAATGGGTAAATTGATGTACAAATTATCAGGCGGTAAGATTAATCCAATGATTGGTGCTGCAGGGGTATCTGCTGTACCAATGGCCGCCCGTGTTGTACAAAAAGAAGGGCAAAGAGAAGACCCAAGTAATTACTTATTAATGCACGCAATGGGACCAAACGTAGCCGGAGTTATCGGCAGTGCGATTGCGGCGGGGGTATTACTCGCATTCTTCTCATAATAGAAGCACTCCTTTCAAACAAAAAACAGAAGAAGAGAAATCTTCTTCTGTTTTTTTGCGTAGTTTGGAATGAGGTGGTAAAGATGGAAGAGACAGTTGGGCGAATCCAGGCAGTGTTTCAATCGATGCTAGAAGAGCGTAAAGTTTCTCCTAATGCAGTGCTAGATGTGGGGATTACTATCAAAAATAGGCAGAAGCAGTGCCAATTTTGTGGGAATACCGATTCGTTGGAATTTGCGAAAGGACCTTGTATCAATTGCGTAGAAGGTGAATGTTTGTATTGCTTGAAGTGCATTGCAATGGGAAAGGTGAAGGAGTGTAGTGTCGTAATTGCGACACCTGAAGAACAGCAGCCTTTTCCAAAAAGAACAGAAGCATTAGCGCACTATAAACATACATTGAGCACAAAACAGGAACAGCTATCTTTGGAATGCTTGAATGTTGTAAAGCAAACTGGTTTTCGTGAGCACCTACTTTGGGCAGTGACAGGTTCAGGGAAAACGGAGATGATTTTTTCGAGCATCGAATGGATGTTACAACAAGGAAAGAGAGTCGCTATTGCCGCACCAAGAATTGATGTATGTGTGGAGTTGGCGCCTCGTTTGAAGGAAGCTTTCCCAGCAGTTGAACAAAACGTCTTGCACTCGCAGTCGGATGAAGGGTACAAGAGAGTGGCGCTTACGATTGCGACGACGCACCAGATGCTCAGGTTCTACCGCGCATTTGATTTAGTGGTGATTGATGAGACGGACTCGTTTCCATACCGTGATAACGAATTACTGATTCGCGCGGTTCATCGAGCGGTCAAAGAGGATGGGTGCTTGCTGTATTTAACAGCAACACCTTCCCAGACGCTAGAAAAAAGAATCAAACGGAAAGAACTGTCGGTATCTTTGTTACCAGAGCGATATCACAAGAAACCACTAGTAGTACCAACGATGAGTTTTATCGGAGATTTAGACAAAAGATTGAAAAAGAAGAAAGTGCCAAAATCTGTTCAGCGTTTTATAGAGGAACATGTTAAAGCAGGCAAACGGTTTTTGTTATTTGTACCACGAATTACACTCCTTGTTCCGATTGAAATAGTTCTCAGACGACAGTTTCCAAATGCAAAATTCGAGACGGTTAGTTCTAAAGAACCGTATCGGCAAGAGAGAATTGCGCAGATGAGAGCAGGAGAGCTCGATTTTCTAGTGACGACGACGATTCTCGAGCGAGGAGTCACTTTTCCCGGAGTCGATGTTTGTGTCGTCAATGCCCACGAAGAGGAATTCTCAAGAGAGGTATTGGTGCAGATCGCAGGACGCGTTGGACGGACCGCAGAATGCCCGACAGGAGAAGTTGTGTATTTTCATAATGGGAAAACAAAGGCGATGGTTCAGGCGGTCTGGGAAATCAAAGACTTAAATCAACAAGCGCTTCTTGGGAGGGAGTCCAAATGAAATGTTTATGGTGCGGAGAAGAAGTTGATCGAGCTCAGCCAATACTCTCGTTTTTACTGGGTTCAAACCGAAAGTGTACTTGCGTCCATTGTGAAAAGCCTTTTATGGAATTAAAAAAACATCCGACTTGCCTAGAGTGCGGACGACTGATGACGAAAGTGGAAGTTTGCCCGGATTGTCAAAAATGGCATCAAGTAAAAGAAGCAGTTCTTTTAAAGAACACTGCCTTATATGCTTATGACGAAGCAGGGCGAAAGTTTATGGAGTTGTTCAAATTTGTTGGAGATACAAGAGTGACGGTGTTGGTTATAAAAGAATTAAGGCAAGAGTTGCTTAAGTATCAAAAGAATGGTTTCGTTCTTTGTCCATTACCTTCGTCCGAAGCAAGTCTAATGAAGAGAGAGTTCGAGACGATTCCGTATATACTGGAACAGTGTCATGTATCTACCGTTTCGCTTTTAGAACATATAGGCAGTGGAAAGAAGCAATCGGAGAAAACAAGGCAAGAACGCTTGCAGTTGAAGCAACCCTTCAAAATAAAAGAGAGTGTGGTGATTCCAAAGAAAGTTTTATTGGTGGATGATGTTTATACGACAGGCGCTACGTTACATTTGGCCGCAAAAGCATTAACGGAAATGGGTGTTGAAGAAGTGGAATCTCTGACATTATTTAGATAAAAAGTGTATCATAAATGTTTTTGTATCATTAATGATACAAAAGCATTCATTAAACTAGCCCAAGCAGTAATCAGCTTGGGCTAGTTGACTTAGTTAATTTTAGAATCTTGTAGTGACATATTGGTCAAGAGCGAGCAGAGCATTTGCGACATCTTCGGCGGTATAGTCAACGGCCATTTGGTGGATGGTTTCACCTTCTTGTGTTGCAAGTGT
This sequence comes from Granulicatella sp. HMSC30F09, assembly GCF_001806915.1. NCBI lineage: Bacteria > Bacillati > Bacillota > Bacilli > Lactobacillales > Carnobacteriaceae > Granulicatella > Granulicatella sp. HMSC30F09. The sequence continues at coordinate 40,930 of NZ_KV786412.1, forward strand.
TCCAATCTTGAGTAAGTCTTCATAAGGAACAGAATCCAATTTCACTTCTTTAAGCGTAGTTGGTAATCCGAGTGCTTTGTAGAAAGTAATGTATTTATCAAGTTCTTCTTTTGGACGATTTTCTAATACCAGTTGTGTTAATGTACCATAGGCGACTTTTTCACCGTGAGTAAGAGAATGAATGTCTCCATGAATTGCAGTGAATCCGTTATGGATGGCATGAGCAGCTGCCAGACCAGCAGATTCAAAACCGATACCGCTGAGAAGTGTGTTGGCTTCGACAACGGCTTCTAAAGCTGGAGTAACTACTTTTGCGTTTGCCGCTGCTACAGCTTGTAGACCATTTTCGAATAAAGTACTTTCGCAAACACGAGCGATGGCTTCTGCTGCAAGAGTGGGTACTTGACCGACCATTGTGCCTCCTTGGGCTTCAATAACCGCACGAGCCTCCACCCAAGTTGCAAGCGCGTCAGCAATACCTGAGATTAATAATCGAACAGGAGAGTTAGCAATGACTTTTGTATCCACTAAAACTAATTCAGGATTTTTCTTATAGAAACGATAGCGTTCGAACACGCCTTCAGCTGAATAAATAACAGACAAAGCAGAAGTTGGAGCGTCAGTCGAAGCAATCGTTGGTAAAATTGCTACTGGACAATTCGAATCATCCGCAATCGCTTTAGCTGTATCGATAGATTTACCACCACCTAAGCCGATGACAACATTCAATTGATGTTCCTTCACGACTTCAGCAACACGACGAACTTCATCATTGGTTGCTTCACCATGGAAGATTTCACGATGAACAAACGCACCTTCTTTAAGGAGATTTTCTTCTAGTTCTTTACCGACTAAATCATAAACAATAGGGTCGCAAAGAAGAAGATGTCGATCACCAAGGGCCAAAACGTGAGAAAGTCCTGTTTTAAGAACATCTTTCCCTTGAACATAACGCGACGGACTAGCAAATACTTTTTCCATAATCAAAACTCCTTTATAGTTTGTTTATAAATTCACTATACAATTAAAACGGTTTCTTTTGATGAAATTTTTATGTTGTTTTGTTAAAGTATTTGAGATTCAATGTATTTAACGGGGGTGAAAAAGGAAAATAATAATAGAGATTTTATATAACGAAGAAGAAACTATTTAGGTAATGGAAACAAAAAAGGTAAAGATAAGTTCGCAAAAATAAAGACTTTCCTTACTAATTCTTAATGAAAGAGAGCTTGAAAACGGTTGTAAAAACAAGGACCATGCTTTATAATAAGACTATAGAAATCAAACGAAGCAATTCCTAAGAGTGGTCCTTAGGGTATTTCTTCAAATCTGGTTTTCCAGATGAAAGGGGAGAGTATTATGTTTAAATATAATATCCGTGGAGAAAATATTGAGGTCACAGAAGCGATTCGTCAATACGCAGAAAAGAAAATTAGCAAACTTGAAAAGTATTTTACTGACGTAGCTAATGCGACTGCTTACGTTAACTTGAAAGTCTACACTGAAAAGACTGCAAAAGTTGAGGTAACAATTCCACTTCCTTATTTAGTTCTACGTGCTGAGGAAACTTCAATTGATTTATATGGAAGCATTGACTTAGTAGTAGATAAACTGGAAAGACAAGTTCGTAAACATAAAACAAAAATCAATCGTAAATCTCGTGAAAAAGGTTTCGATATTGTGTTACCAACACTTCCAGAAACTCCGGAAGAAGAGGAAACAGGATTAGAAATCGTTCGTACAAAACGAATTGATTTGAAACCAATGGATAGTGAAGAAGCTGTTCTTCAAATGAACATGTTAGGTCATAACTTCTTTATCTATCAAGATGCTGAAACGAACGAAACAAACATTGTTTACCGTCGTAAAGATGGAAAATATGGTTTGATTGAAACAAATTAATAAAAAAATCGGGTGACTTTGAAAAAAGTCACCTTTTTTTGCTTTCTTAATTAGCTAAACAATGGTAAAATGAATAAGATGCAATAGGTCTAGTTACCAATTTGTAGGACTTTATTAGTTTTAAAATATTCATCATCTACATACTTTAAGATAAGGACGATTGATGAAGATAAAAAAGGAGTTAATTAAATGGCAAATTTTTTGAGACAGTTAGTTGAAAATGATAAGCGCGAATTACGCCGTTTAGGGAAATTAGCGGATAAAGTAATTGCGTTAGAATCTCAAATGGCTGCATTAGAAGATGCTGATTTTCCAGTAAAAACTGAAGAATTTAAAGAGAGATATGCTAAAGGGGAAAGTTTAGATGCTCTTCTTCCTGAAGCTTTCGCGTTAGTACGTGAAGGAGCTAAACGTGTATTAGGCTTATTCCCATATAAAGTTCAAATCATGGGAGGAATTACACTTCATGATGGGAACATTGCGGAAATGCGTACTGGTGAAGGTAAAACTTTAACAGCGACAATGCCTGTATATTTAAACGCATTATCAGGAGACGGAGTACACGTAGTTACAGTTAACGAATACTTAGCAAGTCGTGACGCACGCGAAATGGGTGAGTTATATAACTTCCTAGGCTTGACTGTAGGGTTAAACTTAACAGGAATGTCTTCAGAAGAAAAACGTGCAGCTTATGCTAGTGATATCACTTATAGCACAAACAGTGAATTAGGATTTGACTACTTACGTGACAACATGGTGGTTTACAAATCACAAATGGTACAACGTCCATTGAACTACGCAGTTGTCGATGAAACAGACTCAATCTTAATCGACGAAGCGCGTACGCCATTGATCATTTCAGGACAAGCTGAAAAATCAACAGTATTATACCAACGTGCAGATATGTTTGTTAAAGGCTTAAAAGAGGAAGAAGATTACACAATCGACTTAACTTCTAAAACAATCTCTTTAACAGACGAAGGGATTAACAAAGCGGAACAAACATTCCGCCTACCAAACCTTTACGATGTTGATAATGCGGCACTTGTGCACCATATCGACCAAGCTTTACGTGCAAACTACATTATGTTACGCGACATCGACTATGTAGTGGATGAAGGTAAAGTTAAAATCGTTGATGGATTTACTGGACGTATCATGGAAGGTCGTCGTTACTCAGATGGTCTTCACCAAGCGATTGAAGCTAAAGAAGGCGTAGAAGTTGAAAACGAATCTAAGACAATGGCGACAATCACTTACCAAAACTACTTCCGTATGTATCGTAAATTATCAGGAATGACAGGGACTGCCAAGACTGAAGAAGAAGAATTCAGAGAAATTTACAACATGAACGTTGTAGCTATTCCGACAAACCGACCAATTCAACGTGTTGACGGACAAGACTTAATTTATCCATCTCTACGTAGTAAATTTAAAGCGGTTGTTAACGATATTAAACAACGTCACGAAGTTGGACAACCGATCCTTGTAGGGACTGTTGCAGTTGAAACAAGTGAATTGATTTCGAACTTACTACGCGAAGAAGGAATTCCTCACGAAGTACTAAACGCGAAAAACCACTTTAAAGAAGCAGAAATTATCATGTCAGCAGGTCAACGTGGCGCTGTAACAATCGCGACAAACATGGCCGGACGTGGTACTGACATTAAGCTTGGTAAAGGCGTGAAAGAACTAGGTGGACTTTGCGTAATCGGAACAGAACGTCACGAAAGCCGTCGTATCGATAACCAATTACGTGGACGTAGTGGACGTCAAGGGGATCCAGGTGCAACACAATTCTACCTTTCATTAGAAGATGATTTAATGAAACGTTTCGGTGGAGAAAAGATGCAAGCTATCTGGGAACGTCTAAACTTAACAGACGAAGAAGATGATAACTTCATCCAAAGTAAGATGTTAACAAAACAAGTAGAGTCTTCACAAAAACGTGTTGAAGGGAACAACTACGATACTCGTAAAAGCGTCCTAGAGTATGATGAAGTAATGCGTGAACAACGTGAAATCATCTACTCTCAACGCTTACAAATTATCAATGAAGAGAAATCTCTTGAAAATGTAACTAAAGGTATGATTCGTCGTACTATCCACCGTGTAGTGGAAAGCCATACTTTAGCGGATCAAAAAGAATGGAACTTAGAGGGAATTGTGGACTTTGCCCACAACTCAATCTGTGCTCCAGATGAACTTTCACTTAGCGATTTAGAAGGCAAAACAGCTGCTGAAATCGAAGAACTCTTATATGAAAAAGCAATGGAAATCTACAAAGAAAAACAAGAGCAATTGAATGGCGACAATCAAATGCTTGAGTTCGAAAAAGTAGTTATCTTACGTGTGGTTGACCGTAAGTGGACAGATCACATCGATGATATGGACCAATTACGTCAAAGTGTTGGTTTACGTGGATATGCACAAATCGATCCATTAACAGAGTACCAAACTGAAGGGTACGAACGATTCCAACAAATGATTGCTGAAATCGACTATGATGTAACACGTATCTTGATGAAATCTCAAATTCGTCAAAACTTACAACGTGAACAAGTTCAAGGAGTTCGTAGTGTTGTGGCAACAGGTCACGATAGAACTTCTGATGACAATTCAGAAAAAGCTTAATAAATGAAGGAGACGGCGAAGCATTTCGCCGTTTTCTGTTAGAAAGAGGTCAATATGGAAATTAGTGAAATTAGAAATGCACTTGAAGCCATGAATGAGCAAATTATCAGCTATAGGAGGTCTCTTTGACTTAGATCGCCTAGAAGAAGATATCGCTGCTTACGAACAAGAGATGTCAGAACCATCTTTTTGGGACGATAGCGAAAAAGCGAATCAAGTCATTCAAAAGAATAATGAATTAAAGTCGATTTATGATACTTTCCATAAAATGGAATTAGCTCATGAAGAAACAAGTTTATTATTTGAAATGTATAAAGAAGAGCCAGATGAAGAAGTGCATGCGGAAATCGTTGAGGCGATTCAGTCTCTTGAAAAAGACTTACAACAGTACGAATTAAGTATGTTACTGAACGGTCCACATGATAAAAATAGTGCGATTTTAGAAATTCACCCAGGAGCTGGTGGTACGGAATCGCAAGACTGGGGCAGAATGCTTCTTCGTATGTATATGCGCTGGGCTGAAAAGCATGGCTACCGTGTGGAAACGGTCGATTATCAAGACGGAGATGAAGCAGGGATTAAATCTGTAACCTTGTCGATTGAGGGGTTAAATGCATACGGGTACTTACGCTCTGAAAAAGGAGTACATCGACTTGTTCGTATTTCACCGTTTGATGCAGCTGGAAAACGTCATACATCCTTCTGTTCGGTAGACGTCGTTCCGCAGATGGATGGAGATATTGATATTGAAATTAATCCAGATGACTTAAAAGTAGATGTGTACCGTGCAAGTGGTGCCGGTGGACAACATATTAATAAGACGTCTTCTGCGGTACGTATTACGCATATTCCAACTGGAATCGTGACGCAGAGTCAGGCTCAACGGTCTCAATTTAAAAACAGAGACCAAGCGATGGCGATGTTGAAGGCGAAATTATTCCAATTAGAAGAAGAGAAGAAGGCAGCAGAATTGGCAGCTATCCGTGGTGAGCAAAAAGATATTGCCTGGGGTTCTCAAATTCGAAATTATGTCTTCCATCCCTATTCAATGGTAAAAGACTTACGTTCTGGATATGAGACAGGAAATATTGGTGCGGTGATGGATGGAGACTTAGATCCGTTTATGGATGCGTACTTAAAATGGACGCTTGAGGGAACGAAAGCAACTGAAGAATAATAGTAGAAAACACCCAGTGAGAGCTGGGTGTTTTACTGTTGGAAGGCAAATTGTTTTAAGTTCGTTTTAAGTAACAGTATTATTATTGGGTGAAACTTCCGTTATAACCAAGGAGAAAAGCTTATTAATATAGACACAGTGGTTTATTGACTTTCTTTTCATCACT
>NZ_KV786412.1:46828-97255 GCF_001806915.1 Granulicatella sp. HMSC30F09
ACTCGTGATTCAAGAAAGTCTAATAAACTGTGTGGAAATCGTTCTATTAGGAACGATTTGGAGTTAGATAGAGAAGAATAACCTCACACTGTGAGGTTATTCCTGGCTTCTGTCTCTCTCCCTCGTATCCTGAAGTTGAACTCGAGCTCACAGAGCCGACGTCCATTTCAACAAACATCCGCACGACTTGTTCCAAGTCCCTTGCGGTGTTTGTTTCCAATGATTCGGCTCTGAGCGTTCGCCCTCGTATCCTTAATTTAATATTTCTGTAATCTTATGTGAAGGTGTTGTAATATTAGGGTGCTATAATAGTGAAGATTAAAAAAATCGTAGGATTAGAAAGCTGGTGAGTTTATGATTGAAATGATGAATGTAACTAAGAAATATAATAAAGGCATTACTGCTATTAATAATCTATCCATTCAAATTAAAGATGGAGAATTCGTTTATGTAGTAGGACCTTCTGGTGCAGGAAAATCAACTTTCATTAAAATGATGTATCGTGAAGAAAAAGCGACAAAGGGTAGAATTCGTGTGGGAAAATATGATTTGATGAAGATTAAAGATCGTCAAATTCCATTCTTACGTCGTTATGTTGGTGTCGTATTCCAAGATTTTAAACTTTTACAACATAAAACAGTTTATGAAAACGTGGCATATGCGATGGAAGTAATTGAAAAATCTCCTCGCGAAATTAAACGCCGTGTAGACGAAGTGTTAGAATTAGTAAATTTAAAACACCGTATGAATAACTTCCCAAATGAATTATCTGGTGGGGAACAACAACGTGTAGCGATTGCTCGAGCAATTGTGAATACTCCGGGAATTTTAATTGCCGATGAGCCTACAGGAAACCTAGATCCGGATACATCTATGGAAATTATGGATATTTTAGAAAGAATTAATGAACAAGGAACTACAATTGTGATGGCGACTCATAATAGTCAAATCGTAAATGAGAAAAAACATCGTGTTTTAGCCATTGAAAGTGGACAAATTGTTCGTGACCAAGAACAGGGGGAATACGGATATGAAGATTAGAACGATGGGTCGTCATATACGTGACGCCTTCAAGAGTCTTTTCAGAAACGGATTAATGACGTTTGGTTCGGTTTCTGCGGTATCAATGATTCTTTTAATCGTTGGTGTGTTTGTTTCACTACTATTTAATGTGAACAAAATTGGATCAGATATTGAAAATGACGTTAATGTTCGTGTATATATTGATTTGGCAGCAGATCAGGAAAAGACAGATCAATTAGAAGCGAAAATTAAAGAATTAGCGGATGTAGAATCTGTAACATTCCGTTCAAAAGATGAAGAATTAGAAGATGTAACAAAGAGCTTTGCTGAAGAATTTTCATTGTTTAAAAATGATGGAAATCCACTTCGTAATGCTTTTGACGTAAAAGCAAAAGAACCTCAAAAAACAAGCGCAGTTGCTAAAGCGATTGAAGGTATGGATTACGTAGCACGTGTTCGTTATGGTGAAGCTCGTGCAGATAATTTATTCCGAATTATTGCTACAGCTCGAAACATCGGTGCTGTCATTATTGTGGGGCTATTAGCGTTAGCAATGTTCTTAATCTCTAATACGATTCGCTCAACAATCTACTCAAGAAGAACTGAAATTGAGATTATGCGCTTAGTAGGAGCTACAAAGGCGTATATTCGCTGGCCTTTCTTCTTAGAAGGTGGGATGATTGGATTACTTGGTTCTATTATTCCAATCGGATTAGTATGGTCAATCTATCTATGGATTTATAAAGGTGGATCAGACTTCTTCTCTGGTTCAAGTTTTAGCTTACTTGATCCTAATCCATTCTTAATTTATGTCTCATTGGCCATGGCTGCTATCGGTATCACTATCGGAGCTTTTGGTTCTATTCTTTCAATGAGAAGATTCTTAAAGAAATAAATCTTAAACTAAAGGTGAGCAGAGATGCTCATCTTTTTTATTTTTAATATGCATAATAGTTATAACGAGTTCAAAGAAACTGATATATATAAATAACGCTTTTTGCATTGACTCCAAGATAGCTCATCGTTTATAGTAATTTCATCAGATAAAACAATGCAATGAACAGATAAGTAAATAGAGAAGAATGTGAAAGAGAATCCGGATGGTGAGAAAGGATACAGGGCACTTTATTGAAAATGGTCTGGGAGCAACAAAGGTGATCAAGCTTTTGCGTCTTGTACTCGATAAAGTACAAAAGTATCTTGCAAATGCAATGTACTTTTTAAGCAATGAACTGTGAGGTTCATTGGAACTAGAGTGGTAACGCGAAACTTCGCCTCTAAAATAGAGGAGAAGCTTTTTTTATGGCCCAAAACCAAATCAATCATGCATCCATCTGGTGGAAATCCCGACGCGCGCATGTGGGTTTCCAAAATGAATTATGGAATAATAAGGAGAGAAAAATATGAAATTATCAAAAATCTTTAAAACAGCGACTTTAGGACTTGTAGCTACAGCACTAGTAGCGTGCGGAAACAATAATTCTCAATCAGGAGAGTCAAAAACAACAACAGCAGAAAAATCAGAAGATAAAAAAATTACGGTAGTTGCTTCACCAGCACCTCATGCTGAAATTTTAGAAGCTGCAAAACCGATTTTAGCAAAAGAAGGTTATGAATTAGAAATTAATATCGTCAACGACTATGTGACTCCAAATAATATTGTTTATGGTGGAGATGCTGATGCAAACTACTTCCAACATACCCCATATCTTGAAAAATTCAATAAAGAGCACGGTCAAGACTTAGTATCAGTTGGGAATGTACACATTGAACCAATGGCAATTTATTCTAAGAAATACAAATCAATCCAAGAATTACCAGAAAATGCTGTAGTTTATGCTTCAACGAATCCTGCTGAAGTAGGACGTTTCTTAAGCTTCTTTACAAAAGCTGGTTTAATTAAATTAAAAGAGGGCGTTAACCCAGTTACTGCAGGACTAAGCGATATTGCGGAGAATCCAAAAAACATCCAAATTAAAACTGAAATTGCTCCTGAATTACTAGTTTCTACTTATGAAGCAAATGAAGGGGATGCAGTAATTATTAACTCAAACTTTGCAATTGATGCAAAACTTTCACCAGTTAAAGACTCAATTGCTTTAGAAGATCAAAGTTCTCCATATGCGAACTTAATTGCAGTAAAACCGTCAGAAAAAGATAGTGCAAAAATTAAAGCATTGATTAAAGTGTTGCAAAGTGACGAAATCCGTAAATTTATTAGTGAGAAATATACAGATGGTTCTGTAGTTCCTGCGAAATAATGTGATATACTATTTAATAGAAACAAGAGGAGTGGAAAGCCGTTAAGGGATGTGCCTTGGACTTTCCACTCTTTTTAACAGTTGAAGGAGTGAAGAGATGATTAAAGTGGAACACGTGTCGAAAACTTATAAAGCAAAACAAGGCACGGTTGAGGCAGTGAAAGATGTCTCTTTAGAAATTAGCCGAGGGGAAATTTTTGGGATTATTGGTTTTTCAGGTGCTGGTAAAAGTACACTCATCCGTTTGTTGAATGGGTTAGAATCAGTTACTAGTGGACAAATTTCTATCAATGGAAAAGACATTACCAAATTAAAACGAAAAGCTTTATTAAAAGAACGCCAAAAAATTGCGATGATTTTCCAACATTTTAACCTACTTTGGTCTAGAACCGTGGAAGAAAATATTGCTTTTTCTCTAGAAATTGCAGGCGTTGCTAAAGATGCCCGTAATCGTAAAGTGAAAGAATTGATTGAATTAGTGGGCTTAAGTGATCGTGAAAAAGCTTATCCTTCAGAATTATCCGGGGGACAAAAGCAACGTGTGGGAATCGCTCGTGCTCTTGCAAATGATCCGGAAGTATTACTTTGTGATGAAGCAACGAGTGCTTTGGATCCTAAAACGACCAAAGATATTCTTCAATTGCTAGTAGAAATCAATGAGAGATTAGGTTTGACGATTGTGTTGATTACACACGAAATGCATGTTGTTCGTCAAATTTGTCATCGTGTAGCCGTGATGGAAGAAGGTCGAGTGGTTGAGAGTGGGGAGGTTATTGAAGTATTCAAGAATCCTAAACAACCTATTACAAAACAATTCGTTGGGGAAGAACGAGTGGAAGACGAAATGGAAGAAGTATTTAGTCACTTAGCGACCTCTCTTCGTCCTGGTGTAGTCGTGCGTATTCAATATTTAGGAGATCGAACAGGAGATGCTGTTCTATCCGAAGCAATTCGAAAACTAGATGCGACTGTATCAATTTTACAAGCAAAAGTGAATATAACCCAAAAAGGTGTGCTGGGTAGTATGATTATTCTGATTGAAGAAAACGAAGAAAAAGCAGAAGCAGTTATTCAATACCTTCAAAAAGCAGAAATTATTGTGGAGGTGTTAGAGAATGTTTAATGTATTTTTAGCTCAAACGAGTATAGAAGAATTGTTTCAACAAATGTTTTCTTTTGAAAACGTGAATTGGAATGAAGTGATCAAGGCGACTAATGAAACATTATATATGACCTTTATTCCAACTTTTTATGTTTTTGTCATTGGTTTGCTACTAGGTATTTTGCTATTTTTAACGGGGAAAGGACGTAGTCTCCAAAATAAGTTTGTTCATTTTATTTTAGGAGGCATTATCAATGTGTTCCGCTCTATTCCGTTTATTATCTTGTTAACCTTGCTGATGCCATTTACAAAGGCGATTATGACCACTATTATTGGTCCAAAAGGGGCAATTCCAACCTTAGTGATTAGTGCAGCTCCATTCTATGCTCGACTAGTCGATATTGCTTTAAATGAAATTCCTTCTGGAGTGATTGAAGCAGCTGAGTCGATGGGGGCGAATACTCGCCAAATTATCACAAAGGTTTTAATTCCAGAATCTTTACCAGCTCTTGTCTCAGGAATTACGGTAACCGCCATTGCACTTGTAGGTTCTACTGCTGTAGCCGGTGCAATAGGAGCAGGAGGCTTAGGAAACCTTGCTTATATGATTGGATTTACTAGAAACAAACAAGATATCATTTTTGTGGCAACAATAGCTATCCTTGTTTTAGTATTCATCATTCAAATTATTGGAGATTTAACCGTCAAAGCAATAGATAAACGATAGGATACGAGCCATCGCGCCCAGAAATGGAACGTTGGACCGGAATACCGAAAGCGGCTGGGGCAGCCGTGCGGATATTTCGGGAAACGCACGCCATTTCTGCGATGGCGAGTTCAACTACACAGGATACGGGCCATCGCGCCAAGAAATGGCTCATAAATCTCTGCAGTATCTGTCTTTATTTGCCTCAATAAATTATGTAAAATAGCAATAGACATAGAGTCTATTGCTATTTTTTGGAGCGTGAGAAGATGTCAAAACTAACGATTAAAAAGTATCAAGAGTACTTAGAAAATGTATATAAGAATAGAAACAATGATCAAGGACTTTTTATTAAATTAGTGGAAGAAATTGGTGAAGTTGCTGAACAAATTAGCATTCGAGACGGAAGAAAAGATGGAGATAAAGAAGCTGTGATTGAAGAATTAGGGAAAGAACTGGCGGACGTAATTCATTATACGATTGCTATTGCAGGAGTAAACGGAATTGATTTAGAGAAAGTCATCTTAGAAAAAGACTTAAGTGCGGCTATTAAATACCAGCATTCAACGAACTTGATGGAGTACATAGAGCAAACAGCAAAAAACGACTAGTTTACAGCAAGAAAACACTTGCTTTACGAGTGTGTTTAGAGTAGGATAGGATTTGGAAAAGTAAGTGAAATGATGGGTACAGAAAGTTCTGATTGCTGAGAAAGAACCCCCGCTCTTTAACTGAACCTACCAAACGAGGTGATTATGAAAATAATCCGGTGAAATCATCGTTATCAATGTTAAAGAGACATTTACAAAGTAAGTGTAATTAAGGTGGTACCGCGAGTCATTCGTCCTTTTTAGGGGAGTGGCTTTTTTTATTTCACAAAAAATGAAAAGGAGCTAAGCAGATGGCAGAAAAAACAAACTTACAAAGAGAAGATTTCTCTAAATGGTATATTCAAACCATTCAAAAAGCAGATTTAATGGACTATTCACCAGTGCGTGGATGTATGATTTTCAAACCAGACGGATATGAAATCTGGGAACATATTCAAGAGGAATTTAACCGTCGTTTTAAAGAAGAAGGCATTCGTAATGCATACTTCCCAATGTTAATTCCAGAAAGCTTCTTCACAAAAGAAGCAGACCACATTGAAGGGTTCGCTCCTGAATTACCATGGGTGACAGAAGCAGCTGGCGAAAAATTAGAAGAACGTTTAGCGCTCCGTCCAACAAGTGAAACAATGATTGGAACAGCTTTTTCAAACTGGATTAATTCATACCGAGACCTTCCATATGAAATTAACCAATGGGCAAATGTATTCCGTTGGGAAAAGAAAACTTTACCATTCTTACGTACTTCAGAATTCTTATGGCAAGAAGGACATACAGCGCATGCAGATGAAGAAGATGCACGTCGCAGAACAATGAAGATGTTAGAGGTTTATAAAGAAGTTGTAGAAGGCGTATTAGCAGTGCCAGTTTACGAAGGTCAAAAAACTCCGTCAGAGCGTTTCGCAGGGGCAGTAGACACTTACTCCATCGAAGCAATGATGAAAGACGGAAAAGCCGTTCAAGCGGGAACTTCTCATTATATGGGAACAAAATTCGCTGAAGCGTTTGACATCAAATATTTAACAAAAGAAAATGAACATGTATACGCTCATACAACTTCATGGGGAGTATCTACTCGTTTAATCGGTTCATTAATTATGACTCATGGGGACGAACAAGGGTTAGTTTTACCTCCAAAAGTGGCTCCAACACAAGTAGTCTTAATTCCAGTTGGACCATGGAAGAAAAATCCAGCCATCTTAGAAAAATTAGAAGAGCTTCAAAAAGAATTGAAAGCTGCTGGATTACGCGTGAAAATCGACGACACTGATAACTCACCAGGATTCAAATTCAATGAGTGGGAATTACGTGGTGTTCCAATGCGTATCGAATGCGGACCTCGCGACTTAGAAAACAATCAAGTGATGACAAAAATGCGTGACTTAGATGAAAAAGTAGCAGTTGGATTCGACGGTTTAGTAGATACCATTTTATCTGAATTAGATAAAATGCAAGTTCGTATGTTAGAAACTGCTCGTGCGATGCGTGCTTCTAACGAATATACAAACATTGATACTTTGGATGAGTTAAAAGCTCACATCGAAGCAAAACGCGAAGCTGGCGAAGTACCTGGTTGGGTATTAGTTGGTTGGGATGGAACAGAAGAAAGTGAAGCAAAAATTAAAGAAGAAACAGGCTTTACAACTCGTAATATTCCATTTAATGCTCCAGTGAAAAAAGAAAAATGTATTGTTACTGGTAAACCAGCTGTGCATACAGTTTGGATTGCACGTGCATATTAATAGAAATGAATTTTAATTGGTAGGGGGACCAGATTATGAAAATGAATCAAGCGATTCAGGAGTTTGTAAATAGTGCGATTGAATCAGGGTATGTATCAAAAGAGGATCGTAGCTATTTATTAAATCGCGTGCTTTATTTAGTGGGAGAAGAATCTTTTGAGGCTTGTAAAGAAATCAATCAACCATCTCTATTAGAAGCAATGGCGAATGTGGTTGAAGCATCTGTTGAAGCAGGGAGGATTGCAGATGACGCTGAAGAACGCGACTGGCTTGAACAAGAGCTAATGAACCTTGTGATTCCAAAACCTTCAGAATTGAACCGTCTATTCTGGAATAAATACGAAGAAGGGCCTAAAGTAGCGACAGACGCGTTTTATAAAATGGCGCTCGATTTGAACTTAATTAAGGTCAATGATATCGCTAAAAACATTTCTTTTAACGGAGAAACAGAGTATGGCGATTTAGAAATCACGATTAATTTATCAAAACCAGAAAAAACGAAAGAAGAAATCATCAAAGCAGCGCAATCGAAGGATTTCAATTATCCTGCCAACCGTTTATGCTTTGAAAACGTAGGCTATCATGGTCGTATCAATTGGCCAGGTCGTGCCAACCACCGTATTGTTGGGATGGAACTTGGTGGTGAGTCTTGGGGCTACCATTATTCTCCATATGCTTATTATTCAGAGCATGCCATCTTCTTGTCTGAAAATCTAGAGCCAATGAAAGTGGATGAGGGTGCGTTTAGCCGACTTCTTGAAATTGTGACACAATTCCCACATTATTTTGTAGGGTCAAATGCAGGGCTTCCAATTGTTGGAGGATCGATTTTAAGTCATAACCACTATCAAGGGGGACGTTACGTATTCCCAATGAACCTTGCTAAAGTCTTGGAAACTGGAATTTCTAAGAAGTTTGATACCGTTGAAATCGAACGTCTATACTGGCCACTTTCTGCGCTTCGTCTTCGCGGAAATAATCGTGAGGAAGTATTTGAAGTAGCAGTTGATATCTTAAAAGCATGGGAAGACTACGAAAACAAAGACCTTGAAATCTTACGTGAATCAAACGGCGAACCGCATAATGCGATTACTCCAATCGTGCGCCGTCAAGGAGATGCGTATGAGTTTGATTTAGTATTACGTAACAACCGTACGACAGAGGAGTTCCCAGATGGAATTTTCCATCCACATGCGGATGTACAACATATTAAGAAAGAAAATATTGGTTTAATTGAAGTGATGGGGCTTGCGATTTTGCCGCCACGTCTTGAACGCGAGCTTCGCGAAGTGAGAGACTATCTCGTTGGAGAAGCACCTCTTGAAGCAGTCGCAGCTATTCACCAAGAATGGGCGAAAGAATTAAAAGCACAAGCACCAACAAAAGAAACTGTAGACGCATTTTTACAAAAAGCGGTGAGTGCAAAATTCTGCCGTGTATTAGAATATGCAGGCGTCTTTAAACAAACAAAAGAAGGTCAAGAAGCATTTAGCGCCTTCATGCATGAATTTACGAAATAGTTAGAAAGGAAGTGCCGTATGACAATCCTCGCACTAGATACATCGAATAAGACATTATCGGTCGCTGTAGAACTGACAAACGGTACCATGATTGAACAAACGATTGAGAACACGTTGCAACATAGTGTTCTCCTTGTGCCAACCATTGAAGCCGTTTTTGAAGAAGCCGGCATTACAGCAAAAGATTTAACGAAGGTTATTGTTGCTGAAGGACCCGGTTCTTATACGGGACTTCGAATTGGCGTTACTGTTGCTAAAACACTCGCAAAGAGTCTGGGGATTCCACTTGTTGGCGTCTCCAGTCTCGATGTCTTTTTACCCTACCTTGCTTCAAAAGTCGAAGTAGGAGAAGTCATTGTGCCTTTTTTTGATGCTAGACGTGGGAATATTTTCGCGGTAGGCTATCAAAAGACTGACAAAGACTTTAAAAAGGTAATTCCAGAGCAACATATTTCATGGGATGATTTCTTGAAAGTGTTGCCGGAATTTGCAATGGGAGTAACTTTTGTAGGGCAATTACAATCGATTACAAAAGATGCAATCGTAGAAAAAGGAGCGAGTGAGGCGAAGTGGCTTGAAGGGCCTGACGCTATTCCTCACGCAACATCGCTCATTGAATTAGGAAGAAATAAGGAAGCTGTTGATGCGGACGTATTTGTCCCAATGTACTTGAAACTGGCAGAAGCTGAAGAGAATTGGCAAGCTGAGCATCCTTTAGAAAAGGGGTCAGTGTATGTGGAACGAGTTTAAAGAACGCTTCATTCAGTGGTTTGAAAAAATCAAAGTACTGTTTCTAGACGGGTCGCAACAGAAAGAACCGATTCGCAATCAATTTGAAAATTTTGAAAAAAGAGTCATTCTTGGAAATGGGGCGCAAGCCAAAATTCGAATTGGAATTCCAGAAGATGCCGCTCGTATTTTTGAAGTGGAAGAGGCAGCTTATAACGGAGAGTCGCCATGGGCAAAAGATATTCTTGAAAAAGATGTTGCCTATAATCCTGATGCCATTTATATCGTACTGGAAGTGGAAAAGGATATTGTTGGCTTTATCGGTGCAAGAACGACAGAGAGTACGGATTTACATATTACAAATGTAGCTGTACTACACGATTATCGTTTTTTAAATGTAGCTACATTATTGTTAAAAGCAATTGAAAAAATTGCAAGAGCCCTTGATAAAAAAGAAATTACTTTAGAAGCTCGAGTATCGAATACCAAAGCAATTCGTTTATATAGAAAGAATGGTTATAGCGTTATGGGAACGAAGGAAAATTATTATACTCCTGAAAATGAGGATGCTGTAGAAATGCTCTATACATTACCACCAAAAACGCCATCTTCCTTCCATTCGTCAGAGTACTCTTTTACAAGACTTCAACCAGCTGATTTAGCGATGGCTGAGGCTTTAGTTGAGTTAGTGCAAGAAAATTACGAGCATCCCAATCATTGGAGCGCCGAGAGTTTCCTTGCAGATTTGGAGAATCCAGCAAACACGTATTACGGAGTATGGATGCAACGCCAATTAGTAGGATTTCTTGGAGTCCAAGCAGTTCTTGATGAAGCAACGATAACGAATATCGTAATTGCTAAAGACTATCAAGGTAAAGGGCTGGCACAACGTTTATGGCAAATGGCCTTATATGACTTGAAACAAAAGGACGTTAAAGTTGTTTTTCTAGAGGTACGCCAGAGTAACAAGCGTGCTCAATATTTATATGAAATTCTTGGATTCGAAGCCTTCCATACGAGAAGAGATTATTATAGTGATCCAGTAGAAGATGCGATTGAATATCGCTTAGAAATTGAACAAAGATAGGAGGAACAATATGAAAGAAACATTGATTCTAGCAATTGAAAGTAGTTGTGATGAGACAAGTGCAGCCGTGATTCAAAACGGAAATACCATCCTTTCAAATATTGTTGCCTCTCAAATTAAAAGTCATATGCGTTTTGGCGGAGTTGTGCCAGAAATTGCCAGCCGCCATCACGTCGAACAAATTACGCAGGTTATCGACGAAGCTCTTGCTAAAGCAGGCAAAACTTTGGATGATATGGATGCTATTGCGGTGACATACGGTCCAGGACTTGTGGGAGCACTTCTCATTGGGATTTCTGCAGCGAAAGCCTTGGCATTAGCGAGTGGAAAACCACTGATTGCAGTGAACCACATGGCAGGGCATATTTATGCTAATCAACTTGTAGAACCTCTTCAGTTTCCTTTAATGGCACTTGTGGTCAGCGGAGGGCATACAGAATTGGTGTATATGCCAGAAGATGGAAAGTTCCAAATTATCGGTGAAACAAGAGATGATGCGGCAGGAGAAGCGTACGATAAGATTGGTCGTATTTTGAACTTGCCCTATCCTGGTGGAAAGAAAATGGATGAATTAGCTCATCTAGGAACGGACACTTACGACTTTCCACGTGCGATGATTCATGAAGACCATTTTGATTTCAGTTTTAGTGGATTAAAATCAGCGGTCATCAATCGTGTTCATAACGCCAAACAAAAAGGCGAAGAGATTGTCCCCGAAGATTTAGCTGCTAGTTTCCAAGCCAGTGTCGTAGAAGTTTTAGTCGAAAAAACAAGACGTGCGCTTAAAGCCTATCCTGTAAAACAATTCGTGTTAGCAGGAGGAGTGGCTGCCAATAAAGGGCTTCGTACAGCGATGACACAGATGATGGAAGAGCACTATCCAACAGTCACATTCTCCATCCCGCCATTGTCACTTTGTGGAGATAATGCGGCGATGATTGGTGCTGCAGCCTTTACTAAATACATGCAAAAAGACTTTGCGAAAATGGATTTGAATGCTGTTCCAGGGCTAGAATTAGGGGAAGAATAAAACTATTGCAAATTCAATTTGAGCATGGTATTATATTCGTGTTGCATTATGCATGCGAAAATAAATAACTCTGGATTAGCAAATAATTCAGGGCAGGAGGAATAGAAATGAAACAAGGAATTCACCCAGATTATCATCCAGTAGTGTTCATGGATACAACTACAGGATTCAAATTCTTATCAGGTTCAACAAAGACTTCAAGTGAAACTGTTGTATGGGAAGACGGTAACGAATACCCATTACTACGTGTGGAAATCACTTCTGATTCTCACCCATTCTACACAGGTCGTCAAAAATTCACTCAAGCAGACGGACGTGTGGATCGTTTCAACAAAAAATACGGTCTCAAATAAGAACTTTACAAACTCTCTCACTTCGAGAGAGTTTTTTTGTGCGCTAAATATCTTTAGTAACCGCCAAGGGCGGCGATTATGGTGTTAGCAGGGATGGTGCTTGAAAGAGAATTCTTATTATCAGCCATTGTTTATTGAAACAAAATAGCGGGATACCGGAGAAAGTCTTGAAGTCTTTCTCCTTCGAAGCCTCAAACAAGCCGTTATGGATTTATCCATTACGGCTTTTAATTCGCATTCGATAGTTTTTCCCGCTATGGTTTCAATGAATGTCTGATAAGCGAATTCTCTTTTTAGTTTTCTGGTGCAATACCAAAATCGCCTATTGGGTTGAAAATTCTACTCAAGTAGAGAGGTTGTAAGTTCTATTCGTGACAAAGTTCAAGATGATTAATAAAAAAGCAAAATGTAACATATAAGTTACGTAACTTATATGTTACATTTTGCTTTTTTAAGTAGAAGAGGAAATTAACAGAACGGTTAATTTGAGACATAAAAAAACAGCCTTGCGAGAAGCAAAGCTGTTTGAAATGTTATTTATAAGTGTCTTCAAGTTTCGCCATAAATGCACCTAACCATGTTCCAAATCCTAACATAACAACGCAGGCAAGGTATTGAACAATGTCAAATCCAGCGTAGTTTGTTGGGATGATCATTACAGTTGAAGCAAGCACGATTCCGAAAATGAAGTGGAATAATTGTGGATAAGCTTTCTTAAAGATGTAGTGTACAAGTTTTGAGAAGAGAGCTAATGTTACAAGTCCACCTAATGCGATTGGAAGAATCACACTCATATCTAATGTTTTGAAACCATCTGACATTTGTTTGTACATCCCCATATATACGATGAAGTTTGATGGGCTAAGTCCAGGAACGATAATTCCAAGAGCGATTAATCCACCGGCAATCATCCAAGTGAAGAAGTTAGCTTCAACGCTACCGCCAATTGCATTTTCACCTAAGTAAAGGAGTAAGCATCCGCCGACAAATGAAGCAATCAGAATGATAATATCGCGTGTTGAGCGACCTTCTTTTCCAGCTTCTTTCCAAAGAGCAGGGATTGTTCCTACGATACATCCGATGAAGAACCACAGGATGATTGTTTCAAAGTTTCCAAGTAAGTAACTTACGCCAAATGATAAGACAACGATACCTGCTAGAGCACCGATTCCGACTGGTAAGAAGAATAATACGTTCTTCTTGAAGTCTTTTGTCACGTTTGCGAGGAAAGCAATCATGCGTTCATAAAGTCCAAAGATAGCAGCAAGTGCACCACCGCTGACACCAGGGAGGATAAATCCTGAACCGATGAACATTCCTTTGAAGAATCGTAAAAACCAGTCATTTTTCTTTTGTTTATCTAATTGATGTTGCGTAGATCTTTGTTCCATAATACCTCCAAAAAAATTACTATGTCTTCTATTATACTGCAATTTGATGGATGAGCAAGTATTGTTAAGCTTCTTTTAGAAAACTTACCATTCATTGCGCAGGTATTTATTTTTTGTTATACTTGAATGTAGGAGTTTTGAAGTTTTTTTGACTTTAAAGTTCACTTAATTTCAAATGTGAAAGGAGTTGGATAGATGAAAATTGCTGTCGTTACAGATAGTACAGCTTATTTAACGAAAGAAGAATTAGCCGAGCTAAATGTATATGTGATGCCGTTGTCTGTTATTTTTGGACAAGAGACGTATCGTGAAGATATAGATATTTCATCTGAAGAATTTTATGCAAAAGTAAAATCTTCTTCAATCTTTCCAACGAGTACACAACCACCAGTAGGAGAAACTTACGAATTATTCCGCGAACTTGCAAAAGATTATGATGCTATTATTCCTATTACTATTTCTAGCGGAATTAGTGGGACTTATCAAACTTGTGTGGCTGTGGCCGATGACATGAAAGATGAAGTGCCGATTTATCCAATTGATTCAGGGATTAGTTGTGCACCTCAAGCAAGAGCTGTAAAATTAGCAGCGGTAATGGCAAAATCTGGAGAGTATTCTCCTTCAGAAATTTTAGAAACTGTTCAACGATTAGTTGATCGTACGACAGCCTACTTTATCGTTGATGATTTAAGCAATTTACAACGCGGTGGACGTTTATCTGCAGGGGCTGCATTAGTGGGTTCTATGTTGAAAATTAAGCCAATCTTGACATTTGTCGATAAAAAAATTGTTCCATTTGAAAAGATTCGCACGCAACAAAAAGCGATGAAACGTATTGAACAATTATTTGCAGATGAAACAGGAACAACGGACGGAGATGGCTATGAATTAGTCATTATTCATGCAAATGCTCCAGAAGCTGGTGAAGCTTGGAGACAAAAAATGCAAGAACAATATCCTAAATTACGAACATCATTGGCCTATTTTGGTCCAGTTGTTGGAACTCACCTTGGTGAAGGGGCTTTAGGCTTCTCATGGGATATCGTACAAGAAAAGAATTTAGAAAAATAAAGAGTGGGGAAACCCGCTCTTTTCTTCATGAAACAGAGGGATACAAATGACACTTGTTGTGAAAAAGATGTTAGCCAATACGCTAAAAGAACTAATGAATGAACGGCCATTGACGAAAATTACAGTACAAGATTTAACGAAGAAGTGCGGTATTAGTCGTCAAACGTTTTATAATCATTTCCATGATATATATGAATTAGTAGAATGGATCTATTTAAATGAGGCGCATATTACGCTTGGAGAAAATATTTCTTATGAGAATTGGCAAGATGCCCTGGAGGCACTGTTTCAATATATGGATGATAATCGCAACTTTGTTCTTAACACGTATCGCTCTGTTAGTAAAGAAAATGTCGAGCGGCTCTTACAAAGAGAAGTAGAAAGATTTTTAACGGATTTAATTTTTAATGAAATCAAAGTAAGTGGCGCAGAAGCAGAACAAGTGCAATTTTCGATCGAGTTTTATACGTATGCACTTGTTGGGGTTGGGCTTGATTGGATTAGTCGTCAAATGCCAGGCACGGCTAAAGAACTTGTTGAAAAAATCGAACAAGTTATGATTGGAACGATTGTGGCTCGCGTTTCCTAATAAATTACTTTACAATTTTATCTCAATGTCCAAAGTTTGGACATTGGGATTTTTTTGTCTATGGTACTTTTGGTAAAACGGGAGTAGAGTAATGCATGTAAAGAACAAAACCTGATTTTCAGGAACTAGGAGGAATTACTATGTATCATTCAAACGGAAATTACGAAGCATTTGCTCGCCCTAAAAAACCACAAGGCGTTGATCAAAAATCAGCTTACTTAGTTGGTTCAGGACTTGCATCCTTATCAGCAGCTGCTTTCTTAGTCAGAGACGGCCAAATAAAAGGAGAAAACATTCATATTTTAGAAGAACTTCCACTTGCAGGAGGAAGCTTAGACGGAATCTTAAACCCAACACGCGGATTCATTATTCGTGGAGGTCGTGAAATGGAAGACCACTTCGAATGTTTATGGGACTTATTCAGATCAATCCCTTCACTAGAAGTCGAAGATGCCTCTGTACTAGATGAGTTCTACTGGCTTAATAAAGAAGACCCTAACTTCTCAAAATGTCGTGTAATTGAAAACAAAGGACAACGCATTCCAGATGATGGACAATTCACTTTAAGCGATAAATCAAGCGAAGAAATGGTGAAATTATATATGATGTCTGAATCTGAATTACAAGGGTTAAAAATTACCGATGTATTCAGTGAAGAATTCTTCGAATCAAACTTCTGGACTTACTGGGCTAGCATGTTTGCTTTTGAAAAATGGCATTCAGCGATTGAAATGCGCCGTTACATTTTACGTTTCATTCACCATATCGATGGTCTACCTGACTTATCTGCATTGAAATTTACGAAATACAACCAATACGAATCACTCGTTTTACCACTCGTGAACTACTTGAAAAAACATAATGTTCAATTCGAATACGATACAGTTGTTAAAAATGTGATTGTTGAACACGTTGGAAGCGACATGATTGCTAAAGAACTTGTGTTAGAAGTAGGTGGCGTTTTAGAAACACGCAATCTTACAGAAAACGACTTAGTATTCGTGACAAACGGTAGTATTACTGCTGCAACAACATATGGGGATAACAATACTCCAGCATCAATTTCAAAAGAATTAGGTGGAGCATGGAGCCTATGGAAAAACTTAGCCAAACAAGATGAACGCTTCGGACATCCAGAAGTATTCTGTGAAAACTTGCCAGACCAAAGCTGGTTCGTTTCAGCTACAACAACTGTAAAAGACAAACGAATCGCGCAGTATATTCAAAAAATCTCAAAACGTGATCCTTATGCCGGAAAAGTGGTGACAGGAGGAATCGTAACCGTTCGCGACTCAAACTGGATGATGAGCTACACATTAAACCGTCAACCACACTTTAAAGCACAAAGTAAAGATGAATTAGTCGTTTGGATTTATGGTTTATATTCAGGAATCAAAGGAAACTATGTGGAAAAACCAATTGAAGAATGTACAGGGATTGAAATTGCCGAAGAATGGTTATACCACATGGGTGTTCCAGAAGAATTGATTCATGAATTTGCTAGCGAAGGATGCAACACGGTTCCTTGCTACATGCCTTATATCACAAGCTACTTCATGGCTCGTAAAGATGGCGACCGTCCGCTCGTCGTTCCAAATGGCTCTAAGAATATTGCCTTCATTGGTAACTTCGCTGAAACTCCTCGCGATACAGTGTTCACAACAGAATATTCTGTTCGTACAGCGATGGAAGCTGTGTATACATTGCTTGATGTCGATCGTGGGGTGCCAGAAGTGTTCGCTTCAGCTTACGATTTACGCGTTCTTACAAAATCAACAAGCCGCTTGATGGATGGTAAGAAATTAGCCGATGTGAAAGTTCCGTTCTTAGTGAAATTATTTGAAAAACGTGCTGCTAAGAAAATTAAAGGTACGATGATTGAAGAACTTCTCAAAGACGCCAACTTAATCTAATGAGTGAAACCTCTCTAAGTCTCTTAGAGAGGTTTTTTCGTATCTGTTGTTGAGGTGATGGGAATGAATATTGTTCGAACGAAATCAGGGGATTTAGTCCATGCAACCCAAATAAAGGAAGATGAGGTTTGCTTTTGTCCAGAGTGTGGGGAAGAAGTGATGAAGAAGGTTTCTAGAAATGGAGTCGTGTTCTTTGCGCATATTCCAAAGAAACACAGGCAGGAGGAAACTCAGGCACATCAAGAAGGAAAACACCTACTACTAGAGAGTTTGAAGAGTCATGGCTTTCATGCTGAGTTAGAGCCGTATGTGTCGTCTATTGAACAGATTCCAGATATCGTCGTCACAGAAGGCAAGAATGCTTGGTGCATTGAGTATCAATGTAGCGTAATTTCTCCTGAGGATATCGTAGAGCGGACGAAACATTTAAATGAAATTGGAATGTCAGTTCAGTGGATTTTAGGGGAGAATTATGAGAGTCAGCATAAATTGACAGATACCTTTAGCTTTCTAATGAAATATCACCCGCAATTAGGGAATTATTTAATTTTCTTTGTGAAGGGGGAGATGATTTTTCATACGCGAATTAAGATAAAACCTCGATCTCAGCAAATGACTTATCAAATAGTACGGGTACCGCTCTTATCGTTCTCATGGAAAAAGTGGAAGAAGCTTGTCGAAGATTCTGTTCCTGTAAAAGCACACTTAAAACCGAATAGAGAGATGAAATGGACGTCAAGGGACACAATGCTTTTTAAGAAATTAGCGTCTCCACTCACGAGGGCATTTCTCGTAAAGTTATACCGATGCCGTCAAACCATAGAAGACCTTCCCGATTCTTTCTTAACGTTCCCGATTTATACGGAGACGTTTAAGGTGCCTAATCTTGTGTGGAAGGGATATGCGTGGATATTGTTGAAACAAATGTCTTTTGGTGGAGATGTCGAAATGATGGGTTTTATTGAAAGAGTGAAAGAAATCTTGCGACCATTCTTGCGCCCGGTCTCAAATCCAGAAAGTCAGATGGAGGCTTGCATTTGGGAGTTCATAGACGAGCTATTAGCTGATAAAAAAATAAAAATTTCGTATCCAAAATCAAAAATGAACCGTTTGCAAAAAGATGGTAATTTTGGTAAAATATTCATGAGTGTAGAGGGATGAAGAGGCAAATAGAGATAATTATGGTAACTGTATATCCAATTATTTAATCCTTTCAACTATACTTGCAAAAGGCATCTATAGGCATAATTATTTGATGAAGATTTGTCATCATCCTCCTATCTGGGGCTATGGAAAAACCATGGCCCCTTCCTAGTTTGCTAGGGGAATATTGAGGCACGCATGGTGCAGGGAAGGAAGGTATTCATGAAATATTCAGAAGAGGGATTACAATATCATATCCATACACGTAAAGGGGATGTAGGTCGCTATGTGATTTTGCCAGGGGACCCAAAACGCTGTGCTAAAATTGCGGAACACTTTGAAAATGCGCAGTTAGTAGCCGATAACCGCGAATACGTTACGTATACAGGATACTTAGATGGAGAAAAAGTAAGTGTGACGTCAACAGGAATCGGTGGACCGTCAGCTGCAATTGCGCTTGAAGAATTAGTACGAAGTGGTGCCGATACTTTTGTCCGTATTGGAACTTGTGGCGGAATTGATATCGACGTTAAAGGTGGCGATATCGTGATTGCGACAGGTGCGATTCGTACAGAAGGGACAACACGTGAGTATGCGCCAATCGAATTCCCAGCCATTGCGAACTACGATGTCGTAACAGCGCTAATTAATGCTGGTAAAGGCTTAGGATACACAACACATGCAGGGGTTGTGCAATGTAAAGATTCATTCTACGGACAACATGAACCTCAAGTGATGCCAGTTAGCTATGACTTACAAAACAAATGGGAAGCTTGGAAGCGTCTTGGCGTGAAGGCTTCTGAAATGGAATCAGCAGCGTTATTCGTTGTGGCGAGCCACTTAGGCGTTCGTGTTGGATCTACTTTCTTAGTAGTGGGGAACCAAGAACGGGAAGCATCAGGGTTATCAAATCCAATCGTACATGATACAGAAGCAGCCATTAAAGTAGCGGTTGAAGCACTTCGTAATTTAATTAAAGAAGACCGTGCAAAATAAGAAAGAGGGATTATATGGAAATCAAAGAAATCTTGAAAACAGTTGACCATACATTATTATTGCCCGCATCTACTTGGAGTGAAATCAAAGAGATTTTAGATGATGCGATGAAATACGAAACTGCTTCAGCATGTATTCCAGCTTCTTTTGTCAAACGTGCGAGCGAATATGTGAATGGAAAATTAGCTATCTGTACCGTTATCGGATTCCCAAACGGCTATAGCACAACAGCAGCCAAAGTCTTCGAGACAAAAGATGCTATCCAAAATGGAGCTAGCGAAATCGATATGGTCATCAATATTGGAGACGTGAAAGATGGACGCTTTGATGCTGTAGAAGATGAAATTCGTCAAATTCATGAAGCATGTGGCGGTCATATCTTAAAAGTGATTATCGAAACAGCACTTCTTACAGAAGACGAAATCATCAAGATGTGCGAAATCATAACAAAAGCGGGTGCGGAATTCATTAAGACTTCAACAGGATTCTCAACTGCGGGTGCGACATTTGAACATGTGGCGCTAATGAAGAAACATGTTGGAGAAGGTGTTCTTGTAAAGGCCGCTGGCGGGATTTCTAGCATTGAAGATGCCGAAAAATTCATCGAATTAGGAGCAAGTCGTCTTGGAACAAGCCGGATTGTGAAAATCGTGAAGAATCAATCGGTTGAAGAGGGCACATATTAGTCCGAAAAAACCAGATAAAATCTAACTTTCCCAAGTGTCGTCAACCTTGACGATGCTTGGGATTTTGTGTATAATAATATAACGCAATAAGTGTGGATTTTAATCGGTGTGAGGGTTGAAATATTGTCCAATTCCTTACAAATAAAGGCTTAAAACAAAAGAATTTGCATTTTTCACAAATGACCGCAAACAATTCTTTTGGTTTTTTTTTGTTTAAAAATCGACCGAAATCTCCATTTGTTACGAACTTTTAATAAATGTCATCATATTGTAACATTTATCAATACTAATTATTAGGGGTGGAAGAGTTGGCACATCATGATGTGAAATACGGTAGACACCGTGTGCGTAGAAGTTATGCACGAATCAGTGAAGTATTAGAATTACCTAATCTGATTGAAATCCAAACAGATTCTTACCAATGGTTCTTGGATGAAGGAATCCGTGAAATGTTCAAGGATATTTCTCCTATTGAAGACCATACAGGTAATTTATCATTGGAATTCTTAGATTATGAATTACATGCTCCAAAATATAATTTACAAGAAGCTAGAAATCACGACGCAAATTATGCGGCTCCAATTTACGTAAAAATGCGTTTAGTGAACAAAGAAACTGGTGAAGTGAAAGACCAAGAAGTATTCTTCGGTGACTTCCCATTAATGACAGAAATGGGTACATTTATCATTAATGGTGCTGAACGTGTAATTGTATCTCAATTAGTTCGTTCACCAGGTGCTTATTTCCATGACAGACCTGACAAAAACGGTAAGCAATTATATGGTTCAACATTAATTCCAAACCGTGGTGCATGGTTAGAGTATGAAACAGACTCAAAAGACATTTCTTATGTGCGTATCGACCGTACTCGTAAAATCCCATTAACGGTATTAGTTCGTGCGTTAGGTTTCGGTTCAGATGAGCTTATCCAAGAAATCTTCGGAGATAGCGAAACATTACGTTTAACTCTAGATAAAGATGTTCATAAACGTATGGATGAATCTCGTACAGAAGAAGCCCTAAAAGACATTTACGATCGTCTACGTCCAGGTGAACCAAAAACAGCTGAAAGTTCGCGCAACTTATTAACAGCTCGTTTCTTTGACCCACGCCGCTATGATTTAGCAGCAGTTGGACGCTACAAAGTCAATAAAAAATTAAACTTAAAAAATCGTTTATTACACCAAACAATTGCTGAGAACTTAGTAGATCCTGAAACAGGAGAAATCGTTGTTGAAAAAGGAACGGTTCTTGAACGCGATGTAATGGAAAAAGTGGTAGAAGTCCTTGAAAAAGGTGCGAACCTATTCACTTTACATCCATCAGAAGACGGTGTTATTAAAGAGCCAGTAACAATCCAAACAGTAGAAGTTTATTCACCAGCTGACCCAGAACGCGTGATTAAAGTTATTGGGAACGGAAACGTGACTGAAGACGTGAAACACGTGACTGCAAGCGACATTATCGCTACAATCAGCTACTTCTTAAACCTTTACGAAGGAATCGGAACAACAGACGACATCGACCACTTAGGAAACCGTCGTATCCGTTCAGTAGGAGAATTATTACAAAACCAATTCCGTATTGGTTTATCTCGTATGGAACGTGTGGTTCGCGAACGTATGTCTATTCAAGACACTGCAACAGTAACACCACAACAATTAGTAAACATTCGTCCAGTCGTTGCGGCTATTAAAGAGTTCTTCGGATCTTCTCAATTGTCACAATTCATGGACCAAACAAACCCATTAGGAGAGTTAACACACAAACGCCGTCTATCAGCGTTAGGACCTGGTGGTTTGACTCGTGACCGTGCCGGATATGAAGTTCGTGACGTTCACTATTCTCACTATGGTCGTATGTGTCCTATCGAAACTCCTGAAGGACCAAACATCGGGTTGATCAACAGCTTATCAACTTATGCGAAGATTAACAAATATGGTTTCATTGAAACTCCTTACCGTCGTGTAGACTGGAACACTCATAAAGTTACAGATAAAATCGACTACTTAACAGCTGACGAAGAAGATAGCTTCGTAGTAGCGCAAGCAAACTCTCCATTAAATGAAGATGGAAGCTTCGTGAATGATGTTGTTATGGCGCGTTACGTATCTGAAAACTTAGAAGTGCCAGTAGAACGCGTTGACTATATGGACGTTTCTCCAAAACAAGTAGTTGCAGTTGCGACAGCATGTATCCCGTTCTTAGAAAACGACGACTCAAACCGTGCGTTGATGGGTGCGAACATGCAACGTCAAGCTGTTCCATTGTTAAATCCAAAAGCACCATTCATCGGTACAGGTATGGAATACGTATCAGCACATGACTCAGGGGTTGCCTTGTTATGTAAACGTGATGGTGTAGTCGAATTCGTTGATGCTAAAGAAGTACGTGTACGTACAGCTGATGGCTCATTAGATACTTACCAAATCACTAAGTTCCACGGATCAAACGCGGGTATGTGTTACAACCAACGTCCAATCGTGGCACAAGGGGATAAAGTCGTTAAAGGCGAAATCCTAGCAGATGGACCTTCTATGGAAAAAGGTGAATTAGCATTAGGACAAAACGTTCTAGTAGCGTTCATGACTTGGGAAGGTTACAACTACGAGGATGCGGTTATTATGAGTGAACGTCTAGTTAAAGATGATGTGTATACTTCAATCCACATCGATGACTACGATTCAGAAGCTCGTGATACAAAACTTGGACCTGAAGAAATTACTCGTGAGATTCCAAACGTTGGGGAAGACGCATTGAAGAACCTTGACGCAGACGGAATTATTCGTATCGGTGCTGAAGTTAAAGATGGTGATATCTTAGTTGGTAAAGTAACTCCTAAAGGGTTAACAGAACAATCACCGGAAGAACGTTTATTACACGCAATCTTCGGAGAAAAAGCCCGTGAAGTTCGTGACACGTCTCTACGTGTACCTCACGGCGGTGGCGGTATTGTCCGCGATGTACGTGTGTTCACACGTGCAGCAGGTGATGAATTAGCACCTGGTGTAAACAAATTAGTTCGTGTATATATTGTACAAAAACGTAAAATCAATGAAGGGGATAAGATGGCCGGACGTCACGGTAATAAAGGGGTTGTTTCCCGTATTATGCCGGAAGAAGATATGCCATTCTTACCAGATGGAACACCAGTTGACATCATGTTAAACCCATTAGGGGTACCTTCACGTATGAACATCGGACAAGTGTTAGAGTTACACTTAGGAATGGCAGCTCGTGAATTAGGTATTTACATCGCAACACCAGTATTCGATGGTGCGCAAGATGAAGACGTATGGGGAACTGTTGCAGAAGCGGGTATGGCTCGTGATGCGAAAACGATTCTATATGATGGACGTACTGGGGAACCATTCGATAACCGTGTGTCAGTAGGGGTTATGTACATGATCAAACTTGCCCACATGGTTGACGACAAACTTCACGCTCGTTCAATTGGACCATACTCACTCGTTACACAACAACCTCTTGGAGGTAAAGCGCAATTTGGTGGACAACGTTTTGGGGAAATGGAAGTATGGGCACTAGAAGCTTATGGTGCTGCTTATACATTACAAGAAATCTTAACGTACAAATCAGATGACGTTGTTGGTCGTGTGAAGACTTACGAATCAATCGTTAAAGGTCAACAAATTTCACGTCCAGGTGTACCTGAATCATTCCGCGTATTAGTAAAAGAATTACAAGCTTTAGGTCTTGATATGAAAGTACTGGATGCACAGGATGAAGAAATCAAACTAGAAGATATGGACGAAGACGAAGGAATTCGTTTCAGTGACGTTGAAAGAACAAACGAAAGACGTGCGCAATTAGATGAATATTCAGACCGCGCAGCTGAATTATCAGCAGCAGAAGAAACTTCATCTGAAGACGTTGAAGTAGACGTTGTTGAAGATGATTTTGAAATTGACGAAGAGTAATAGAACTATTGGAATCGTAGGGCAATTCCAAAAGAAAGGGAGGTAGGCCCCTTGATAGATGTAAATAATTTTGAAAGTATGCAGATTGGTTTGGCGTCACCGGAGAAAATCCGTGAATGGTCACATGGGGAAGTTACAAAACCTGAAACAATCAACTACCGTACTTTAAAACCAGAACGCGATGGTTTATTCTGCGAGAAAATCTTTGGACCAACAAAAGACTTAGAATGTTCTTGTGGAAAATTAAAGAAAATTAATAATAAAGGTAAAGTCTGCGATCGTTGTGGCGTTGAAGTTACGCGCTCAAAAGTTCGTCGTGAACGTATGGGACACATCGAATTAGCAGCTCCAGTATCACATGTGTGGTACTTCAAAGGCATTCCAAGCCGCATGGGACTTGTGTTAGACATGAGTCCACGTGCGTTGGAAGAAGTCATTTATTTTGCAAGCTATGTTGTTATTGACGCTGGCGACACAACTTTAATGAACAAACAATTATTAACAGAACGTGAATACCGTGAAAAACGTGCTGAATTTGGAACTCGTTTCCATGCAGCAATGGGTGCGGAAGCCGTTCAAGAATTATTAAATAAAGTTGACTTAGAGGCTGAAATCGCTGAATTAAAAGAAGAGTTGAAAACAGCTCAAGGTCAAAAACGTACGCGTGCAATCCGTCGTTTAGATATTCTAGATGCCTTCAAAGAATCAGGAAACAAACCTGGTTGGATGGTAATGGATGTTATTCCAGTTATCCCACCAGATTTACGTCCAATGGTTCAATTAGAAGGTGGACGTTTTGCGACAAGTGACTTAAACGATTTATACCGTCGTGTAATTAACCGTAATAACCGTCTAAAACGTTTATTAGAATTAAACGCACCACGTATCATCGTTCAAAACGAAAAACGTATGTTACAAGAAGCGGTCGATGCTTTAATTGATAATGGTCGTCGTGGCCGTCCAGTTACTGGACCAGGTAACCGTCCATTGAAATCATTAAGCCACATGCTTAAAGGGAAACAAGGACGTTTCCGTCAAAACCTACTTGGTAAACGTGTAGACTACTCTGGACGTTCTGTAATCGTAGTAGGACCAAACTTGAAAATGTACCAATGTGGTCTTCCTAAAGAAATGGCGATTGAATTATTCAAACCTTTCGTAATGAAAGAATTAGTTGAACGAGAAATCGCTGGAAACATTAAGAGCGCTAAACGTAAAATTGAACGTTTAGATGACGATATTTGGGGAATCCTTGAAGAAGTCATTCGTGAACACCCAGTTCTATTGAACCGTGCACCTACACTTCACAGACTAGGGATTCAAGCGTTTGAACCAACTCTAGTAGAAGGTCGTGCCATCCGTCTTCACCCATTAGTGTGTGAAGCCTACAATGCCGACTTCGATGGAGACCAAATGGCGGTTCACGTGCCACTGTCTCAAGAAGCTCAAGCAGAAGCTCGCTTACTGATGTTAGCGGCTCAAAACATCCTAAACCCTAAAGATGGTAAACCAGTTGTTACTCCATCTCAAGACATGGTTTTAGGGAACTATTACTTAACAATGGAACAAGAAGGCCGTGTTGGGGAAGGTATGTTCTTCAAAGACATGGACGAAGCAGTATTAGCTTATAACAATGGTTATGTACACTTACACAGCCGTATTGCGGTTCCTGCAAGCTCACTTGCTCATAAACCATTTACAGATTGGCAAAAAGAGAGAATGATGGTCACAACTGTTGGTAAATTATTATTCAACGAAATCATGCCAAATGAATTCCCTTACTTAAATGAGCCAACAATGGAAAACTTAGAAGTAGCTACACCAGATAAATACTTCTTAGAGCCAGGAGCAAACATCAAAGAAGAAATTGCTAAACGTGAAATCGTTTCGCCATTTAAGAAGAAAAACTTAGGTCAAATCATCGCAGAAGTGTTCAAACGATTCCATATCACTGAAACTTCAATGATGTTAGACCGTATGAAAGACTTAGGATATAAATTCTCAACTCGTGCTGGTTTAACAGTAGGGATTGCAGATATTTCAGTTGCAGATAACAAGAAAGAAATTCTTGAAGATGCACATAAACAAGTCGACAACATTTCTAAATTATTCCGTCGTGGTTTAATTACAGATGACGAACGTTATGAACGTGTTATCGAAACATGGAACAAAGCGAAAGATGATATCCAAAAAGCGTTAATTCGCACATTAGGTTCTCGTAACCCAATCTTCATGATGAGTGACTCTGGAGCCCGTGGTAACATCTCTAACTTTACTCAGCTTGCTGGTATGCGTGGACTTATGGCCGCTCCTAACGGTAAGATCATGGAATTACCGGTTACATCAAACTTCCGTGAAGGGTTAACCGTTATGGAAATGTTCTTGTCTACTCACGGTGCTCGTAAAGGGATGACCGATACGGCCTTGAAGACAGCCGACTCAGGTTACTTAACTCGTCGTTTAGTAGACGTTGCGCAAGATGTTATCATTCGTGAAACAGACTGCGGAAGCGATCGTGGTTTAACAATTACTGCGATTAAAGAGGGAAATGAAGTCATTGAAACACTTGAAGAACGTATGTTAGGACGTTACGCACAACGTTCAGTGAAACATCCTGAAACAGGTGAAGTGTTAGTAGCACGTAATGAAATCATTACTGAAGATATTGCTCGTAAGATTATTGAAGCTGGAATCGAAGAAATTACAATTCGTTCAGCCTTCACATGTGATACAAAACATGGTGTATGTAAATACTGTTACGGACGTAACTTAGCTACAGGTTCAGAAGTTGAAGTTGGGGAAGCAGTTGGTACAATTGCCGCTCAATCAATCGGGGAACCTGGTACACAGTTAACAATGCGTACGTTCCATACCGGTGGGGTTGCCGGAGACGATATTACTCAAGGTTTACCTCGTATCCAAGAAATCTTCGAAGCTCGTAATCCTAAAGGGGTTGCGACAATCAGTGAAGTAGCGGGTGAAGTCGTTTCTATCGAAGAAAATGCTGGAAGTCGTACAAAAGAAATTACGATTAAAGGCTCTACAGATACTCGTTCTTACACAGTTCCATTTACAGCTCGTCTAAAAGTGGAAGAAGGACAAATCATCGATCGTGGTGCTCCATTAACTGAAGGTTCTATCGATCCTAAAGAATTATTACGTGTTCGTGACGTATTATCCGTTGAAAACTACTTATTACGTGAAGTACAAAAAGTATACCGTATGCAAGGGGTAGAAATCGGCGATAAACACGTTGAGGTAATGGTTCGTCAAATGTTACGTAAAGTTCGCGTAATGGATCCAGGTTCAACAGAAATCCTTCCAGGAACATTACTTGATATTGCAGACTTTACAGAACGTAACCGCTCAGCAATCATGAACGGTGAAGTACCTGCGACAGCGCGTCCTGTATTATTAGGTATTACAAAAGCTTCATTAGAAACAAACAGCTTCTTGTCTGCTGCATCATTCCAAGAAACAACTCGTGTCTTGACAGATGCTTCTATCCGCGGCAAGAAAGACCACTTACTCGGATTGAAGGAAAATGTTATCATTGGTAAGATCATCCCTGCTGGTACAGGTATGGCTCGTTACCGCAATATGGAAACAAGTACTTCAGAACCAGTATTATCAGTGGAACAAACAGAAGTTCTTGTTGGAGAACCAACTCCTTCTGAAGAAGACACAAATGAATAATCTGTGAATTCAAGCACCCTATTGATGTTTTCAATAGGGTGTTTTTTCTTAGATTATTCATAGAAGTTTCTTTGAGGTTCTAACAAAATAGTGTATAATAGCGGAAACTTAAGAATGGAGTGAAGAAATGAAAAAAACAACAAAAATCTTAAGTCTTGCAGCCGCAAGCCTATTAGCAGCCTGTTCAAATCAAGCTGCACCAGCAAAAGAAACTACGACTGCTGCTCCTGAAACAACAGTGCAACAGACAACACAAGCTCCTGCTACAACTGTGACAGCCACTACAAGTACAGCCAATACAGCTACTACTTCAAGTGCTACGACAAATTCTAGTCAGTCTATGGGAAGTCAAAATGCAATGCAGAAAGAATTGATTGACACTTTCAAAAAAGCTTTCCCTGATTTAGACATTACCACTATCGAATTTGTAAATGGGATGTATTATGAAATTGAAGCAATCAACGATACAAAAGAATATACGTATCGCTATGATAAAGCTACAAAATCATTCTCTAAATATGCTGAAGTACCAGCTGAACCAGGTGAAAGAAATGAAGAGAAAATTGACACAGCTTCATTGAAACAAGTGGATGATATGGCTGCTGTCGCTCAAAAAGAATATCCTAACGGTTCTATCCGTGAGTGGAGTGTTGACAGAGATGATGGTGAAGTCATTTGGGAATTTGACATTTATCTAGGTGCAAATGATGATGTCACTGTTAAAGTTTCGAATGCTACAGGAAAAGTAACAGAAATCGATCGTTAAGAAGTATTCCTTACCCCGTCAAGGATTGGGTTTCCAATGCTTGAGGGGGTATTTTTTTACCCAAATTAAGAAATTATCACGATTAAATAATTAAGAAAAGATTAAGTTTTCTGAAAATAGAGAAAATTGAGCGGTTAAAAAAACGAATAAATTCATGAGATAGTGGGAATTAATAGTTTATGAAGGAAATAAATCATTAAAAAACGTCAAATATATAATATTTTAAATAAAAACTAAAAACGCTATCAAAAAAATGTGAAAGGTAGTATAATAAAAATGAATAAATGAAAGATAGGGGTAGTGTATATGAGTCAAGAATTGTACCAACTGATACCGTTGCTTCTTAAGAAGGTAAAAAAGCAAACAGAACTCAAAAATGCTGCCTTTGCTTTCCAGAATAAGACGGGAGCTGTTAAGTTTTTCTTCCTAATTGAAAAAAATCAACCACAAGATCTTCGATTATTATTCTTTAAGAACGAAGAGGAACTTGTTCGATATCGACTTTCTGAAAGACTTGTTTCGATGTCAGATGAGGTTGTTGGAGAAGAAAAACCAGAAGCATTTTGGTTTCGAAAAGGCATCGAAATTCAGTTTGTAAAGCGAAGTGAATTTGATGAAGGCGAAATGGAATACTTAAAGCAAAAAGGGTATCCTGTGAAAGGAGCTAGAGAATTACCAATTATCTCGAGCTTCAATGAACCATTTGATCTTTTTGCTGATTTAAAAAAGTCTGAAATTACTTTTGTACAACGAATCACTACAGTATTACTTCAAGAAGGAAACTGGGAAGAAATTTTAAAAGCGGCGAAAGTTCTTAAACAAAAAGAAGAGGATTTTTACTCTGTTTTAGAATATAACCAAAAAACAAAACAAATTAAGTCTCTAGGAATCACTCGTAAAGAGATGAGTTTCGATACGATTGAAGAACTCAAGCCATTTTTCCAAGTGAAGCCGGAACCCATTGTGGTTAGTGATTTTTCACTTCTGAGAGCTAAAAAGATGATTCAAGGAATTCTTACAGGTAGCTGTGAAATTCAACTGACACTTTCTCCAATTGCTGCGATGGGATTCTATAAAAAAGGTGCTTTTATGCTGGCGATGGCCGATGAGAGAGAAATCATCTTTTTACAAGAAACAGATTTAGATACGAAGGCCATTCAAAATTATATTTTAGAAATCATCATGATGATGGAGGCAGTCCCACGTAGATTTATTACGAGTGGCCCTTTTGCAATGCGACTTTCGAATATGATTGATCAATTATTAAAACGCCTTGGAACAGATATCGTCATACTGGATGAACTTCCAACGATGAATCGTTATTCCAATTTAGCGAAAATGGATCTTCTATTGTCGCAAACCGATATTGATAATCTTCTCTTTTAAGGAAACGTCTGGAAACCCGTGCCCCCTCTTTACGTTTCCTCTAGTGTAGGTCAAAGGAGAGGCCAGAACTCAAACCTTTCTCAATGAGTTCCTATGGCTCCCACGCAAAGTTGATTCGGCTTAAACAAAGAATCAAAGCTTTGTTTAAGTCAATCAACTAGTGCGATCATTTTTTTGAAATTGAACTCCCTTTAAAACCTTACAAAAAGACCTATTCATTTGAATAGGTCTTTTTGATTAGATTTCGTATTCGGTATATTTTGTACCAAGACTATCAAAAGTGACTTGATTTTGTAGGAGCTCAATGATTTCTGCTTCAAAGTGTTCCACGTCTTGAACGGGCAGGCTACATGTAAATTGTACGTCGTTTAGAAAGACTTTATCCACAATTGGAATCTGTTGAGTTTGGCAATAATATTCTACTTTTCCTACATGTGCATAGTTGAAAGAAAGTGAGAGTTGTTCCTCAAGCCGACATTCTACCACTCCTATGGCTTTCAGGCCTTCACTTACTGCCCCAGAATATGCGCGAACGAGGCCCCCTGCACCTAGTTTTGTACCGCCAAAGTAACGAGTGACTACCACAGCAATGTCTTTTAATTCATTTTTCTTCAACACTTCTAGCATGGGAACACCTGCCGTTCCGCTAGGTTCGCCATCATCCATTGCTCGTTGAACTTGATCGTTTTCACCAATGAGAAAACTAGAGCAGTTATGAGTGGCTTTCCAATGTTCCTTTTTGATCGTTTGAATAAATTCCAGCGCCTCTTCTTCGTCTTTTACACGGCTAAAATGGGCGATAAACCTGGACCCTTTGATCTCAATTTCATGGACTCCATTTTCTTTAATCGTTTTATATTTTTCTAACATTCTTTTCCCTCGCTTTCTTTCAGTATAGCATAATTCTTCTTTTTTTAGTTTGAGTTTTAAAAGTAGTGGATTTTTATATGTGTTTATCGATAATTTTCATAATTGATTATTGTTTGTTGCACATAAAAAGAGTACAATGAAAACGGAAACAAAGTTATTCTTAGTGTAAAAAAATTGAAGGCAAAAGTAGGTGAAAAAAATGGTATTTTATAAAAATAAATGGTCAATGTTCTCAATCATTTTCTATTGGATACTTTCCATCGTTATGATTCTAAACTATATTCATTATCATTTGTCAACGGGACACTTTGGAGGAGCAGAAGGAGGAATACCACTGTTTTATGAAATTATATTCAGCTCCATTCAGATATTGGACGCTGTGTATGGTTTTGTGGCATTTATGATTCCACCGCTATTCTTTTCTCACGAATGTATTAGACAAAGGATAACGCATTGCGACTATTTACAATCTGTGAGATTACGACATAAAAAAACATTCTTTTCACCACTTCTATTAAGACAATTTAAAACGAACTTTATCATAATCTATTTTGTTTTCTTTGTAAAAATGGTGCTCCAAGCTATCATGGTCCATATTTTCTATTCTCCTTTTATCTTCGAGGAGAATAGTTCATATTTGACATGGTCCTTTACTATCAACTTTTCAACCAATAGTTTTGTCAATTTAATCTGTACGATAGTAATAATACCTTTAGGATATGCTATTTTCTATTCATTTGTTTTTTCAGTTGGATTGTTCCTAAAGCGATATATCATTTATTTATGCAGTGGATTGTTATTAGTGATTATATCGCTTTTATTAGCAATGGTTATAGGTGGAATTTCCCCGATTATCGGCTATTCAATTTGCGTTTTATCACTCATTCAACCAGGAATGTACACATTATTAGCAGAAACTATTTCTCATTCAGCCTGGGTTATTTTTGTATATCCTGCGATATTTTATAGTCTTTTGACGATTCTCCTATTAATTATCAGAAGAAAGATGGATTTGAAGGAGGGATATTAATGAATGAGCTCCTAAAAGGAAAAAGACAACAATGGGTGTATGGATTATCGATTGTTTCTGGAGTCTCTTTTGTTTTAAAAGGGCAAATTTTCGGTAACTTAATACTAGACTTATTGTCTTCCCATTTTACAGCATATTTCTCAGACACCTTATTATTAGTTTTACTAGGGGTTGTCATTTGGAGACGACATCAAATCCGTTACCTTCTCATTCAAAGAGTTGGGGAGAAAAACTATCAATTTTATCAATTGGGAACTGTGTTAGTTTCAGTTGTTTGTTATTTTGTTGCTCAATTCTCCTTAGCGTTACTATTCCAAATGATGAATGGACAAGCATTTTCAAAACTGATGCTGATATTTGCTCTATTAAAAAGCGTGTATTTAATTTGTTCGGGATTAATCATCTATACGATTTCTATTGGGTGTAATAGAAATATGGCTATTATTGGTTCTATCCTATTTTCATTAACATCTTATTTTACGATATTGTTTCTATTACGAGAGTGAAGGGGAGGTACTCATGTTAGAATTAAAAAATGTATCCAAAAAATTTGGCTTTCAAGTGATTTTAGAAGAGGTTGATTTCAAAATTGAACAAGGAGAGCTTATTCATATTGTAGGAGCTAATGGATGCGGAAAGTCTACTTTATTTAAGCTTTTTTGTGATATTTTGGAGCCGGATAAAGGTGAAGTTGTTTTAGATAGTAATGTACGAATTGGAGCTTTGATTGAGAATCCAGCGTTCATGGAAGAAAGTAGTTTAAAAACGAATCTTAAATTTTTAGCATCTATCAATAAAAATTACAATGAATCAAAAATTAGAGAAATAGTGAATAATTTTGATTTAGATTTTGATAGTAAAGTTCACGTGAAAAAATATTCCGTTGGAATGCGTCAGAAAATGGGGATTACTCAAGCTGTGATGGAGGATCAAAATTTAATTTTATTAGATGAGCCAACTCGAGGACTAGATAAAAAATCACTTCAACAGTTTCATCAACTAGTCCAACAGCTTCACAAAGAAGGAAAATCGATTGTGATTGCTGCTCATGATAATTTAGCCGAATTACAGTTTGATAAGGAATATTTGATGGAAGAAGGGAAGCTGATTCTTCAATGAAACAGTTATTTCCAATTCGAGAGTGGATTCTCTATCTTTTTGGTTTGTTAATAGTATGGAATTTGTTTCATCCATTACCGTCGTTTTATATCGAGGCTCACTTCAGCTTTATACCCGTTACCTTTCTTTTTGGGCATCTTTTAAGTGTTTTCTTAATGGTAATGGAAGTTCTTATTTTGATGTATTTTATTAATGAGTATGAGAGCATGCGACTTTTGATACTAGTTCGAAGCCGAAACTGCGTTTTTATAGGACGAATATTAGTGAGGATGATGTGGCCTTCTGTATTATTAATGTTCTGCATCAAGGCAGTTTTACTCTTTGAGATTGGAGGAATTCATCCTCTAATATTAGGTTCAATCCCCATTCTGTTTTTAGGGATGACTCTACTAGCAATATTCATTCAAGACTCTAAAAAAACGTTATTTTTAAGCCTGATTTTAGCCGCACTTATTAGACTAGGATGTTTTTACTTCATTGGATAAGCAGGAAGATATCTCCTGCTTTTTTTTAATGGTCAAATATGGTAGTATAGAAAGGCAGTATATGACTGGGGGAATACGTATGATTCAAGTAACATTGATGGTTAGAATGACGTTAATTATTGCTTTTATTGTACTGAGTTACTGGGCGCTTCAAGGAATTCAAATTGAAAAAATCCTGAAAAAAGGGCGCGTACAAGAAGCACGAATCCTCTTTTTACTTATCGCCATTTGGATGGGCGCAAGTATAGCAAAAGTCATATTCGATTTATCAGACTATTTAAATCAGTATATTCAAAATGTGATACAGTAATTGGATTGAGTTTTCGGAGGTTATTTCAT
This sequence comes from Granulicatella sp. HMSC30F09, assembly GCF_001806915.1. Classification (NCBI taxonomy): domain Bacteria; kingdom Bacillati; phylum Bacillota; class Bacilli; order Lactobacillales; family Carnobacteriaceae; genus Granulicatella; species Granulicatella sp. HMSC30F09. Next base: position 80,408 of record NZ_KV786412.1, read on the forward strand.
GGAAAAGATGATCGTTCGCGGTGGCGATACACGACTTCAAGGGACAGTAAAAGTTGAAGGAGCTAAAAATGCGGTATTACCGATTTTAGCAGCAAGTATTTTGGCAGATAAAGGCGTTACTCATTTAACAAATGTACCGAACTTATCAGATGTACATATGATGTTAAACGTATTAGGAAGCCTAAACGTATTAAGCACATTTGATGAAGAAGAAAAAGCTATTACGTTGAATGCTACAAAAGATATTACAACGACTGCTGCTTTTGAATATGTGAGCAAAATGCGTGCGTCAATCGTTGTGATGGGACCACTATTAGCTCGTTTTGGACATGCGCGTGTGGCGATGCCAGGTGGTTGTGCCATCGGTAGTCGTCCTATCGACCTTCACCTAAAAGGGTTCGAAGCGATGGGAGCAACAATCGTTCAAACAGAGGGATATATTGAAGCGCATGCAGACGAACTTCATGGAGCTCGTATTTACCTAGATTTCCCATCAGTAGGTGCCACTCAAAATATTATGATGGCCGCAACATTAGCAAAAGGAACTACTCACTTAGAAAACGTAGCTCGTGAGCCAGAAATCGTAGACTTAGCTAATATTTTAAATAAAATGGGTGCTAAAATTGTAGGTGCAGGGACTGAAAATATGCGTATCGAAGGGGTGGAACGTTTAGATGGAACCATCCATTCAATTATCCCTGACCGTATTGAAGCAGGAACTTTCATGGTCGCAGCAGCGGTAACGAAAGGGAACGTATTTATTGAAGATGCAATTGCGGAGCACAATCAACCATTAATTTCTAAATTAGGGGAAATGGGTGTTCAATTTATTGAAGAGGAAGATGGCATTCGTGTGATTGGCCCAGATTCATTGAAACCTACCGATGTGAAAACATTACCTCACCCAGGATTTCCAACAGATATGCAAGCGCAAATGACGATTGCCCAATTACTAGCAACAGGAACTAGTACGATGACGGAAACAGTTTTCGAGAACCGTTTCAATCATTTAGAAGAAATGCGTCGTATGGGAGCTCAATTCCGAATTGATTCTCACACAGCTGTGATGACGGGTGCATCTGTCTTGTCTGGTGCAGAAGTAAAAGCAACGGATTTACGTGCAGCGGCGGCATTAATTATTGCGGGTATGGTCGCTAAAGGATATACAAGAGTCACAGAATTACAGTTCTTAGACCGTGGATACTTTGAATTCCATGAAAAATTGCGTGCTTTAGGAGCAACAATTGAACGTGTGAACGAACCAGAAGGCCAAGCGTTTAGTAATGAAGATTTAGAAAGACTATTTGCAGTATGACATCATAAGGACGTAAGGAAGAGATTTCCTTCGTCCTTTATTTCTTTTATGGGACATAGTAGAAAGACTGGGATGTAAAAGAAGAATCGTTTAATTTTTTGTAAAAGGTCAAAAACTTTTATGTGGATTTAAAAGTTTTTGTGGTACAGTATAATAGATTCAATTTAAAAGGAGGATTGTATGAACGAAGAATTTAATGAAAAAGATCATGTCGATCACGTGACACATGATCAAGAACAAGAAGAGACAGTCGAACATCGTCATACAGAAGAGCCTACACAACCATCGATTATAAAAAGAGTTTGGAATCATAAAATTATGTTAGCCATTCGTCGTTTTTGGAGAAAATTCCATGTGACGAAATTAATTCTTGTCCTCATTCTTACGGCTATTACGGCATTTTCAGCATTTTTAGTCTATACCGCTAAAACTACTGATGTTAGTGGTTTAAGAGCTGGGATGGTACAAGTAACAGAAGTCTATGACCGCAATAATCAAGAAGCGGGAGTTTTAAACATCAACAAAGGAGAATTTGTGACCATCGATCAAATCTCTCCAAATATGATTAATGCCCTCGTTTCTACCGAGGATAAGCGGTTCTATGATCACCATGGGTTTGATCCAATGGGGTTCTTACGTGCCACATTTGGGTTATTACTCAATCGCGGTCGTGTCACAGGTGGAGGAAGTACCATCACCCAACAGTTGGCTAAGAATGCCTTTCTAACACAAGATCAGACGTTTTTAAGAAAAGCAAAAGAACTATTTTTAAGTTTTGAGCTGGAAAAGAAATATTCGAAAGATCAAATTTTAGAGATGTATTTAAATAATGCCTACTTTGGTAACGGTGCATACGGAATTGAGAATGCGTCTTTACGTTACTTTGGTAAAAGTGCCAAAGATTTAACGATTAGTGAAGCTGCCGTATTAACCGGAAGCTTAAAGGCACCTAATGTGTATAATCCAATCGATGATATGGAAGCAACGGTGAAACGTCGTGCTACAGTGTTACAATTAATGGTGACTAATGGAAAAATTACGCAAGAGGAAGCGGATAAAGCTGGGGCGGAAGTCATTACGGTTCAAGACGCTTATGTAGCAAACTCTCGTTATAAATATCCTTATTATTTTGATGCCGTTATTAACGAAATTACTAATAATTATGGGATTAGTGAAGAAGAACTGCTAAATAAAGGGTATAAAATATATACAGGCTTAGACCAAAAGATGCAAGCAGATATGGAAGAAACCTTCTCCAATAGTTGGTTATTCCCGAAAGCTAGTGATGGAACGATTGCTCAGGCGGCTTCTGTAGCTATGGATCCACAAAATGGGGATGTCCTAGCAACGGTTGGAGGACGTACGAATGAGAAACATACCTTCCGAGGATTTAACCGTGCCACTCAACTACAAGCACAACCCGGTTCTACGTTTAAACCATTAGCTGTATATACTTCTGCTCTGGAAGAAGGATACCAACCGAATTCTGTACTCGTGGATGAGAAACGTTCTTATGGGTCAGACAAATATACTCCAGAAAACTGGAATAAACAGTATCAAGGAACTGTGACGATGACAGAAGCTTTGAACCAAAGTTGGAATGCTCCTGCAGTATGGTTATTAGATAAAATTGGTTTGAAAAAAGGAATCGAAAAAGTCCATCAATTTGGAATTGAAACCGATCCAGGAGATGAATATTTAGGAATTGCTTTAGGAGGACTTACAAAAGGGGTTTCTCCAATCCAAATGGCCTCAGCTTATACAGCCTTTGCCAATAAAGGTGTTCGTACGAAACCTCGTTTTGTTACTAAAATTGTAGATGCAAACGGGAAAGTCATTGTTGATAATACAGCGGTTAAAGACAATCGTGTAACAACTGAAGAAGTAGCTAAGAAGATGACAAGCATGCTTCTAACAGTCTATGGTCAAGAAGGGCTAGGAGCTCCATTTTCCCCTTCAGGTAAAATTATTGCCGGAAAGACAGGAACTACAGAAGCTCTTAATAATGAAAATGGTTCTAGGGACCAATGGATGATTGGATACACGCCGGATGTAGTGGTGGCAACTTGGATGGGGTATGACCAATCCGGAAACTATTCCTTATCAGCTTCTAGTAGAGAAGGGGTAGGGCCACTCTTTAAACTAGAGATGGAAGGCTTACTGCAATATACAGCCAATACGGCATTTAATGTAGAGCCTGTAAAAACCAAACAAGCAAATCAAAAAAATCAAAATAATACGCTAGATAATTTTATTCAGGACGCCCAAAAGACTGGAGAACAAATCTGGAATCAACTTCAGGAATGGGGTAGAAATATCTGGAATAAATTTAATAATCGATAGTACGAATGTACGTTCGTATTTGTAGTGTAGTAGACGACGATATGTTATAATAAAACAAAACAATCAGGAGGATGAAAGATGAGTAATATTTATGATACAGCAAACCAATTAGAACGTGATTTGCGTGATTTAGCTGAATTCAAAACTGTAAAAGAAAGCTTCGAAGCCATTGAAGCAGATGAAACAGCAAAAGCATTATTCGATGAATTCCGTCAAGTGAATATCGAATTACAACAAAAACAATATTCAGGACAAGAAATTACGGAAGAAGATATTCAAAAAGCTCAAGAATTAGGACAAAAAGTGAGCGAAAATGAATATATTAAAGCGTTGATGGAAGCGGAGCAACGTTTGAATACGATTATGCAAGACATTAACCGTATCATTACAAATCCACTTCAAGAGCTTTATAATGGTAAATAGTTCAATCAAACGGTTTTAATAAGAATCGATCCAAAGCATATTTTCTTTGAACGCACAACAGACGGTTCAGGAAAATATGCTTTTTTTGAAGAAAAGAAAGGAGTAACTAGAATGGTCAAATTGATCCATGCATCAGATGTCCATCTGGGGATTACTTATGCAGGCATTGGAAAGAATCATCGTGAGATCGCAAGGGAGTTAAAACAGGCTGCCTTTGATGCTTTTGAAACAGTTGTAAATAAAGCCATTGAAGAAGAAGTGGATGCACTTGTTTTATCAGGAGATTTATTGGATAGCCAACGGACCTTTATCAAAGAAAAGTTGTTTCTTCAACAGCAACTAAATCGGCTGGCTCCTTTTGGGATTCCTGTTATTTTAGCGCTTGGCAATCATGATGCGGGGACTCCTTATGTGTCAGGAGACCACATTTATACTTTTGGAAGTACTGTTGAAACAATTGAACTAGAAACAAAAACGGGAGAACGGGTGGCCTTTAGTGGATTTAGTTATGATATTCCTGTTATCCCTGAACGAAAAGTACAAGAGTATCCTATCAAGAGCCCACACTGTGATGTTCATGTTGGGGTTTTACATGGTGAGGTGACTTCTTCCAGTGGGCGCTATGCTCCTTTTTCAATTCCTGAATTAAGAGTTAAAAACTATGATTACTGGGCGCTAGGGCATATTCATCATTGCCAAGAAGTATCACAGAATCCATGTGCTTGGTATAGTGGAACGACACAGGGAGCTGACCGATCTGAGAGTGGAGAAAAAGGAGCGTTTTTAGTCGAAATCACTTCAGGGCGGCCTCCACAGATTCACTTTATTGAGACGAGTACAATGGATTGGATGGACGTCACAATAAGGATTACAGAAAGTGCTCGTTTGGAAACTGTTCCTTATCTCATTGTAGAGGATCTTCCAAAAGTAGAAAAACGTAGCCTCGTTACAGTCTTTTTGCAAATACAAGAGTCGCTATTTACAAGAGAAGAGTTACAGCAAATCTCACAGGTAGTGAATTCTTTATTGGAAGAAAGAGGCTCACTTGTGAGTGTAATGAGTATTAGAGAACGAATGATAGAGCCTTTACGCGGCGTCTCTGGAATCTCTTTAGTAGGGGAGAAGGATTCTACGATTTTTTCTGAAATGGAGATTGCAAAGAGCGGGTTTGCCAATCAATGGATGAGGGAGTTTCTCCATCAAGAAGATGTCCAAGAAGAGATTCACGAACGTGCGATGCGTTTATTAGAAGCTCGCTTTTTAGGAAGGGAGGAAGGTTAATGTATATTTCAAAAATCGAAATCGATCATTTTGGAAAATGGGAACATGAGACGTTTACCTTCCATCCGAACTTACAAGTCGTTCAAGGGCTGAACGAATCTGGGAAGACGACCATTCGAAGATTTATCGAACAAATGCTCTTTGATTTTAAGCAAAAGAAGAATGGGGTGTATCCTTATCAGCCACTTCATACGAATACGCGGGGCGGGCGAATGTGGATTGAAGATGAAGGACTAGGGTCTCTCATCATTGAAAGAACTGCAGTAGGTTCTCAAAAGAAATTAGTATTAAAATCGGCCGAAACGGGTCAGGCGTTACCAGAGTCTATGCTGGAGCGCATCCTTCACGAATTAACATTGAGTGAGTACCATTCTCTTTTTGGATTTAATGAGGAGGAGTTACAACAAAACGTCTTTAGTAATGAAGAAGAAATGCATCGTTTCTTATATAGTCTCAGTGTCATGGGACATAAAGGGGCATATGAACAGAGTCAAAGTCTATTGAACGATGCGAATAAACTATACCGACCTCAAGCCAAAAAACTAGAACTCAATGAGCGAATCGATCGACTCGAGGACTTAACGAATCGTTTGTCGCAAACAAAAAGCGAGAATACACTCTATGAAGGATATCTTCATGCTATTAAAGGGCTCCAACAAGAAGAAGAGGAATTGACGACAAAACTTTCCAAGATTCAAAACAGAATAGATGCTTTAGAAGAAAAGCATACCTATTTTGATGCATTGGAAGAATACCGCGCAATTGAAGGACAGTACGAGTTACCAAAAGAATATGACCATTCTAAGGCGATAGAGGCGAATCATTGCTTACGTTCGTTTGAAAAAGAAATCGAACAGACAAAAGAAGAGTTAAAACGAACAGAAGACCAAGTTCAAACTCTAGGGGAAGCTACAGAAGACACAGAGCTTGAAGCACTTTATACAAAAGCTCAAAGTGTGGCTGCTATTGAAGAACGTACCTTTGAATTGGAACGTGAGTTGAAGACTCATCCTGGAAATATCGGTGTTCAAAGAGAAGGTGTTCAACCCTTTACAGAGGCCGAACTCGCCAAATTCGATGCAATGCAAAGGGAAAATCAATCTACTACATCGATGCGAACAGAAATACTCATAGGGCTGATTGGGATTATCGTGATGATTGTTGTTGGATTTTTAACCAATCAAGTGCTAGTGAGTGTGATCATTGCTAGCGGTCTTGGGGTTGCAGGAGCTTTCTTTTTACAAAAAAACGGACAAGTCATTTCTCCAAAGAGCAAAAAAGAGAATGAACGTGTTCAACAAATTCTCTTGGATAAAGGCATTGAGGTGACCTTAGAAGATGCCAAACGCTTTATTAGCCGAAACGAAGGACGTAATGTTAATGATTTCATACAAAAGAAGGCACAGTGGAATCAGTTGGAAGAAAGACTTTCAGCATTTAAAGAAGAAATTCAAGACTTCTGGAAAAATGAACAGATCACTGCACCGGCAACTGTCCAGCAACAACTAGGAATCATTCGTGAGGCATGGATGAATTCTCAAAAAAGAGAAGCTAAAATGGAACAACTCCAAGAAAGTATCCTGAAGAAAGAGCAACATTTAGCGCAATTAGAACAAGATGCAACAGAAGTAAGAGAGGAATTGCTAAATAGCTTGCGTCCTCTTGGCATTACAACGATAGAAGCCTTTAGAAGTCACCTGGCAACTCTGGACCATCGAGTAGCCTTGTCGCAAAAAAGAGCCTATATTGAAAAGCAAGTCGCTATTTTCTCGAGTGATGAAAAAGAAAGCTTGCAACGTGAAACGCTTGAAGAAGAACTTCAAGACGAGGTTTTCACGAAGGCGCAGTTGGAAAGTAGACGTAAAGAAGTCAGAGACCAACTAGTAAGTCTCCAAACAAAGGCGGAACTATTGGAAGAAGATGAGCAGGTAGAAGATCTTCAAATGGAAGCGGACTTTGAACGATTCGAAGCTCAGGAAGCGATGAAGGATTGGGCAACTCAAGTGTATGCTGCAAAATGGATCTTAAAGCAACTAGATGAAAAGGTTCCGACGAAAGTTCCATTGATTGTAGAGGAAGCGAGTCGTATTTTTAGCCGATTAACAAGGGGACAATATACGAAGATTCATTTGAGCGATACACAGGCGAAAGTACAGCAGCAAAATGGTCAGTGGATGGAAGCTTTCTATCTTTCAAAAGGGGCATTGGACCAATTGTATATTGCGATTCGATTTGCCTTTATTTTCCAATTAGCTAAGAAAATGAAAATTCCGGTTCTGATTGACGATGGATTCGTAAACTTTGATAGAGAACGGCTATCGATTATGATAGAATTAATGGAAGAGCTATCTCGTGTAACACAAGTATTTTACTTTACTACGGAAGTTCCTACAGAAATTTCAAAAGAGAACATTCTAAAGTTGAGCTAAAGAGAAAGAGGGTCAATTATGACAAAGAAATTGTATGAATATAATGTAGATGAGAGCTTTGAGATTTTCCTACTCATTAAATCTGCGGATGTACGAATGGCCAAAAATGGGAAACCTTTTATTGCTTTTACCTTCCAAGATCAGTCTGGTCAAATGGATGGGAAGTACTGGTCAGCAACCTCTGAAGATATTGAAAAATATGTTCCAGGAAAAGTGGTTCTTTTAAATGGAAAACGGGAACTATACAATAATTCTCCGCAAGTCAAAATTGTGAGTCTTCGTCTAACAGATGCGTCAAAAGGAGAGCCGACTTCTGCAAGCTACTTTGTTGAACACGCTCCGATGACCAAACATGAAATGGAAGAAGAATTTAATCAATTAATGTTTGAGATTACAAATCCGTATTTTAGAAGAATTGTCCATAATATTCTAGGGAAATATCAAGAAGCCTTTTTTGAATATCCGGCAGCTAAACGTCATCATCACGCCTTTGTAGGAGGGCTAAGTTACCATACATTATCCATGTTGCGTTTAGCTAAATCGATAGCAGGTCAATATCCTCAAATCAATCGTTCACTATTATTTGCGGGCGTTATTATTCATGATATCGGCAAAACCATGGAACTATCAGGGGCTATTGGAACAGAGTATACCTTGAAAGGGAACTTACTCGGGCATATCGTGATTATGGACGAAGAGATTACAAAAGCTTGCGAAGAACTAGGAATTGACGAAAATCAAGAAGAAGTTCTCTTGTTGAAACATTTAGTGTTAGCGCATCATGGAAAGTTAGAATACGGGTCTCCAGTTCGACCACAACTACTTGAAGCTGAGGTACTGCACCATATCGACTTATTAGATGCGACGATTACAATGATGTCGAATGCACTCGATAAGACAGAACCAGGAGCATTCTCAGAACGCGTATTTGGTTTAGATAACCGATCATTTTATAAACCATTATCCAATGAGTAAGAAAAAAATTCGATAGTATGCGTAAATAAAGAAGCAATCACTATCACTAGCAAAACTCCAACCGATATTCATTTAATCGAGGTGTGAAATGAAAATATTGGGTTCAAAAAAACTATTAAAATTGATTTTACAATTTGCGATAAGCCTTTTGTTATGCGGGCTATTATGGATTTTGTTTAGTTTTACTCGTCCAAAATATAATGATGATGCTTTGTTTTCTTATGAAATCATCAATCAATCAAATCAGAATATAGAAGAATTGATTATCGGTGAATATTCTGAGAACGACATTAACTCTCCGGAGGATCGAGTGTATTTAAAAAATCTAGCAGCTAATTCTAGAACAAAAGGAGCAGTAGACATTTCTAAATCAGAAAGAAGTGTTTCTCCGTTCTATTTAGATTATGTATATCAAGGAAAAAGAAAAACGTTGCTAAAAACGGTATCTGTTGAAACTAGGCCAAAAGGACTTCATATCACTATCACTATTAAGGATGTGGATAATGAAGGCTACATGACGGGGACTACCGAAATCAATTCATTTATTTTTGAAAAACGAGAATTTACCCCAGAAAGTATAAAAAGAGCAGAAAAAGCTAATAGTACACCATAAAAAATAGTTAGGGTAGAATTAAGAGGAATTAAGCTAATCTAAAGCTTAGTTCCTTTTTTATATTGAAGCGGTTGACTACCTATGCTACCATAAAAAGGAGAGCTAGGAGGAGTATCGATGAACCCAATAGGAACAAAAACAATTCACACAAAACGGTTAATCCTCAGACCATTTCAAGTGGAGGATGCACGAGAAATGTTTGAAAACTGGGCAAGTGATCCTGAAGTGACACATTATCTAACGTGGCTTCCTCACGAGTCTGTGGAAACAACTAAGGAGAGTCTGAAAAGATGGGTGGAAGGTTATCAAGATCCGCTACAGTTCAAGTGGGCAATTGTCTTGAATGACGAGGTCGTCGGTAATATTGATACCGTGCACGTAAAAGAAAAGATTGACGCTGTTGAGATTGGGTATGCACTCAGTCGCAAATGCTGGGGAAAAGGAATAATGACAGAGGCATTAATTGCAGTTAGTCGCTATTTATTAGAAGAGGCGGGATGTAACCGGGTTTGTGCCCGACATGATGTAAATAACCCAGCAAGTGGAAAAGTAATGCAAAAGGCTGGAATGGCTTATGAAGGAACGCTGAGACAATATGGTAAGAATAATCAAGGTATCTGTGATATGGCCTATTATTCAATCATTAAAGCAGATTTGTTTAAGTAGGAGGAAAAGATAGATGTGTCTGATTTGTGATCGGATTGAATTGATCAAACAAGGAAGAAATCCGCATTTTGTTAAAGAACTTGAAACAGGTTATGTAGTGATAGGGGATGGACAGTATTTTAAAGGGTACACCTTGTTCCTAGCCAAACAACATGTAACAGAATTGCATCAAATGGAACCAGAAGAAAAACTAAAATTTCTCGAAGAAATGAGTATTGTGCAAGAAGCTGTTGCAAAGGCATTTCATGCGGAAAAAATGAATATCGAATTACTGGGAAATGGAGATGCGCATGTTCATTGGCATCTATTTCCAAGAAAATCAGGGGATATGAAGGATTATGGTCATAATGGTCGAGGTCCAGTGTGGTGGGTTCCTTGGGACGAAATGTCATCTGAGGAGTATCAACCAAAAGGCGAAGCGTTAGAGCAATTAGTGACCCAATTAAAATCTTTTTTATAAACGTTTATGAGGAAGGCATCTACGCCATGTAGGTGCCTTTTAAATTTTTTTCAAAACTGTGAGCAGATTCTTTGGAAATTTTTGGAAAACAGTGTATACTTCAAAATGTAATAAAAATAATTACAATTAGAAAGGTGATTTATATGACAACTTCAGTGAAGAATATTATTATCGGATTCGGTAAAGCTGGAAAGACTTTAGCCGGTTATTTAGGAAGTCAAGGAGAAGAAACAATCCTTATTGAAAAATCAAAAGCAATGTACGGAGGTACTTGTATTAATGTTGGATGTATTCCAACTAAAAAATTAGCGACAAAAGCTGCTCGTAAACAATATTCAACAGAAGAAGCAAGTACTTATTATGCAAAGAGCGTTCAAGAGAAAAAGACTTTAATTTCTGCATTAAATCAAGCAAACTACAATAAAGTAGATTCTGTTGAAAAAACAACGATTATTGACGGAACAGCCCGTTTTGTGGATGACCATACTGTAGCTGTAGAGACTGCAGAAGGAGAAAAATTATTTAAAGCAGAACGTATTTTTATTAATACAGGTGCTACTCCATTTGTTCCACCAGTAGAAGGGTTAACGATTGGAGGAAATATTCATACTAGCGAAACAATTATGGATGTGGAAGAATATCCTGAGAGCCTAGTTATCATTGGTAGTGGATTTATTGGATTAGAGTTTGCGGCAACTTATGCTCAATTCGGGACAAAAGTGACCGTAGTGGATGTCTTTGATACATTCTTACCTCGTGAAGATGATGATGTATCTGCTGCTGTTAAAGAGCAATTGGAGTCATTAGGGATTTCCTTTAACTTAGGAATTCAATTAAAAAATGTTCACCAAGAAGATGGAAAAGTAATCATTCAAGCGGTAACGGGAGAAGGAACACCTTTAGCCTTTACTACAGATGCGGTTTTAGTAGCAACAGGACGTCGTGCAAATATTCAAGGATTAGATTTAGATAAAGCAGGATTGGCTGTAAGCGAACGTGGTACGATTCAAGTGAATGAATTCTTACAAACAAATGTCCCTCATATCTTTGCAATGGGTGATGTGAACGGTGGACCACAATTCACATTCGTATCATTAGATGATTTCCGTATCGTTAAACGTTTCTTAGCGGGAGATACAAGCTATTCAACGAAACAACGTGCGAAATTCCCTACAGCAACCTTCATTAACCCACCTTTAGCAAGCGTTGGTTTAAATGAAAAACAAGCAAAAGAAGCTGGTATCGAAGTGAAAGTTGCCAAACTCCCTGCAATGGCGATTCCAAAAGCTAAAATTATTGGAAACCAAGTCGGATTCTATAAAGTGTTAGTGGACGCTTCAAATAACCAAATCGTTGGTGCAACCTTATTTGCAGAAGAAGCACATGAAGTGATTAATATTATTGCAACTGCAATGAATGCAAACTTACCTTACACAGTTCTTCGCGATCAAATCTTTACACATCCAACAATGGCTGAAGCATTGAATGATGTATTCGCAATGATTCAATAGGTGATTTAATGGGGAATGACTTCATCGTAATGATTCATTGTCTAACCTATTTAGCGATTCATCATGATAATCGTTATTCCAGTAAAGAGCTGGCTTTTAACGCTTGTAGTAATCCGGCTATTGTCAGAAAGCTCATGAGTTTAGCTGTGAAAAAAGGATGGGTGAGTACAGCTGCTGGAAAACAGGGTGGATATCAATGGATTTCAGATCCCTCTACAATTAAATTAGGAGACATCTTTATACTCGTTTCTGAAGATGAGCGCCTAGAAAAAACGTTTAAAGACGCTTCAGACCCTTCTTGCCTAGTAAGTTCTCGAATGGGAAAAATTATGGGCAAACTACAAGAAGAACAAATCCAAGAACAAATTCGATTTTATAATCAAAAAACGATTCAAGATATGATTGACAAGGTACAAGAACAGTAAAAGGAAAGACCGAGAGTTTCTCGGTCTTTTTTGCTTTAACAAAGTAAGAAGCTTAGGACTTTTAAAAGGATTTTTTTCGAATCGAAGGAATGAATGAAAGAGTTCTAATGCACACTAAAAGAGCATCGTGGAAGGACTTTGAAATTCGCAATATGTCGACAATTATGGTATTCTAAAAGAGCATATATGGTGGTGAAGTCCGCCTAAAAGAAATAATTGTAAATAAAAGAAAATGAGAGGTAAATCATGAGTTCAATTAAAATCATCGCACTAGGTGGCGTGAGAGAAAACGGTAAAAGTCTTTATGCCGTTGAAGTTGAAGAAGACATCTTCGTGCTAGATTGCGGTTTAGTTTATCCGGAAGATGAATTACTAGGGATTGATGTTGTCATCCCAGACTTCAGTTATTTAGAAGAAAACAAAGAGAGAATTGCAGGGGTGTTTTTAACGCACGGGCATGCCGATGCGGTAGGAGCATTACCTTATTTCTTACAGAATATTGATGCACCCGTTTTTGGTTCGAAATTAACGATTGCATTAGCGAAATACTATGTTGAATCTTCGAAATTAGTGAAAGGATTTAATGACTACCACGAAGTTACTGAAAATACAGAAATTGACTTTGCAAGTGCTACGATTAAATTCTTTAAAACAACACATACGATTCCAGATTCATTGGCGATTGTGATTAAAACGAGCGAAGGAAATATCGTATATACAGGGGACTTCAAATTCGATCAAAGTGCTTCAGTGGAATATCAAACGAATTTTGGTCGTATTACAGATGTTGGGGAAGACTATGTTCTTGCTCTATTAAGTGATTCAAGCGATGCGGAAAGTCCTGTTGAAAATGTGAGTGACCGTAAAATTGCTGAAGCGATGTTAGAAACTTTCCTAAATGCGCAAGGTCGTATTGTGGTGGCTTGTGTAGCAAGTAATATTTTACGTATTCAACAAGTTATCAATGCAGCGTATGAATCTGGGCGCAAAATTTTCCTAACAGGGTCAGAACTTGAAGAAATTGTTAATATCGCATTGAGTCTGAATAAATTAACTGTTCCTGATAAAGAATTAATTATTTCTTTCAATCAAATGAAGAAATTACCAGATAATGAACTTGTTATTTTAGAAACTGGAAATGCAGGGGAGCCTATTAAAGCCCTTCAAAAGATGGCATTAGGACGTCATCGTCAGGTAAACTTGCACGAAGGAGATTTAGTGTATATTGCAACGACTCCTTCAGTTGCGATGGAAACTCAAATTGCTCGTACGAAGGATTTAATCTATCGTGCGGATGCTGAAGTGTTTGAAATGGCAAACAGTAAAAAAGCAAGTGGACATGCAACTCCTAATGATTTGAAATTAATGATTAACTTGTTGCAACCAACCTTCTTTATTCCAGTCCAAGGGGAGTACCGTAGTTTATTAGCGCATGCGGAATTAGCGAATGAATTAGGAATTCCATATAAGAACATCTTCATTCCTGGAAAAGGGGATGTCGTAGAAATTGAAAATGGCCAAATGAATGCTTCTGGTCAAGTTGCAGCAGGAAATGTATTGGTCGACGGAATCGGCGTGGGCGATATTGGAAATATCGTTCTAAAAGATCGAAAAATTCTATCAGAAGACGGTGTTTTTGTTGCCGTTGTGACGATTTCTAGAAGACTAGGTAAGATTTTGAGTGGTCCTCAAATTATTTCTCGTGGATTCGTATATATGAAAACCAGTGAGGAATTACTAACGGAAGCTCAAAAAATTGTGACAGATGTTGTTGAAGAAAACTTGGCAAGTGAAGATTTCGAATGGCCAAGATTAAAACAAGAGGTTCGTGACGCTCTTAGTCGTTATCTATTCGATAAAACGAAACGTCGCCCAGTCATTTTACCAATGATTATGGAAGCCTCTAACTATAAAAAATAACGATTTTGAAGGAGATTAGAATGAATTCAAAAGCAGTAAAAATCTTACTTGAAGTATTAGGAGCTGTTGTGGTTTCAGTAGCTCTATCCTATATCCCACAAGAAAGCCTACCTTTCTTTGTGGATTTAGCGATTCTTCCATTAATTTTTGTGTCTCTAAGACAAGGATTAATTTGGGGAACGATTGCGAGTGTCCTCTTTGGATTACTCCATGTATTCTTACATCCAACAGGAGCAGGATTCCTCGTTGTTTCTCTACATGATTCCTTCATGGCCTATGGTTTTGTAGGTCTTTCAGGATTCTTTGCTAGAAACACGGTTCGTACAGCGTTTAATGCGCGTACATCATCTACTACATTAAATGTTGTAACAGCAAGTTTAATTGCGACTATTGTAAGTTATGGATTCCATGTGATTGCTACAGGAATTGGAGCTCCAACAGTGTTTTCTGCAGAAAAAGTTAGTTTAGCTCAAGGTATTTTCGAATTTGGGACGAACTTTTTAGTGACGCTTGCTGTGACTTTACTCATCTTTGTAACACTTATTTACGTAAAAAGAGATGTTTATATTCCAAAAGGAACTCGTTTCTTGTCACGTAGAGAACAATCTCATTTATTAAACGATTAATTAAAAATAAAAAGACCTTGATTCGTCGTGGTCTTTTTTATTTAAAAAAGAAAGGAGAGCGTATGGAATTTATTAGTTCATTCCTTTACCTCATCATTCTTGCGAATACGATTGGGGCAGTCATCACAGTTTTTAGGGAGCCTAGAGAAATTGCGGCTACTTGGGGCTGGCTTATTGTGCTCATCATGCTGCCGATTATTGGATTTATCATCTACTTCTTTTTTGGAAGAAGAATTCGGAAAAAACGGATTTTTAATATGAAATCTCAAGAAACAGTTGGCCTTCAAGAATTGGTCGAACAGCAACAAAGAGATTTAGAAAGAACCAAAGAAAAAATAGGTGCTCCCAAGTTTCGTTTTAAAAATGAATATCAAGAAGATTTAGCTTCCTTCTTTTTAGAAACCGATGATGCCATTATTACAGAAAACAATGAAGTGACTCTGTACGTGTCAGGAGAAGATAAATTTGCTCAGTTAAAGGCAGATATTGAGCAGGCCCAACATCATATTCACCTCCAATATTATATTTTTAATGATGATACGATTGGGCATGAAATTATGGATCTTCTAATTGAAAAAGCACGAGAAGGAATTGAAGTGCTCGTCATTTATGACGCCCTAGGAGCTCGTACGACTAGACAAGGATTTTGGAAAAAACTGCATGATGCAGGAGGACATACGGTTGCCTTCTTTGGTTATTCGTTAGGCTTTATTAACTGGCGTATCAATTACCGAAACCACCGTAAAATTGTTGTGATTGATGGAAAAATCGGGTATGTTGGTGGGTTTAATATCGGAGATGAATATCTAGGAAAAGGAAAACTTGGGTACTGGAGAGATACGCACTTACGAATTGTGGGAGATGCGGTATATTCGCTACAATCACGATTTTTCATCGACTGGAATGCTGCCGTATATGAAGACAAACGAAGAGAGTTCATTCCTGAATATTTCCCTGTGGTAGAGTCAATGGGGCAAAATACGATTCAAGTCGTCTCAACAGGTCCAGATGCTAGTTTACAAAAGATTAAACTAGGACTTATTAAGATGATTTCCATGGCAAAAAAATCTGTGTGGATTCAAACCCCTTACTTCATTCCAGATGAAAGCGTTCAGGAAGCTTTATCGATTGCAGCCTTGTCTGGAGTGGATGTTCGCATTATGATTCCAAGTAAACCAGATCATCCAATTGTTTACCGGGCAACAGAATTTTATGCTTCTCAAATTATTCAATCCGGAGTAAAGGTCTATGTATACCAAAATGGATTTTTACATGCCAAAACAATGATTGTAGACGGCGAACTAGTGACAGTTGGAACTTCTAATTTTGATATGAGAAGTTTCCGATTGAATTTTGAAGTCAATGCGTTTATTTATAATGAAGAAGTCGCTAGACAAGTAGAAACAGACTTTCTAAAAGACTTACATAATTGTACAATTGCGACTAAAGACTATTTTGATAAACAATCCCGATGGAAAAAATTCAAACAAAAATTTGCACGCTTATTCGCCCCGATTTTATAAAAGGATACGAGAAAAAGCGTTTAGAAACGGAACACTGGACCGAAGCGACGTAAGGAACGTGAAACGTTCAGCGTACGGTTCGGGAAGTGGACGCCGTTTCTGCTTTTTCGAGTTCAACTCCAGGATACGAGACATCGCGCTCAGAAATGGACCGTTGGAAAATCCTTCACAGTGCGAAGGATTTGGGGGTAAACAGTGCTCTTTAAATAATAATCCATTCTAAAAAATGATATAAAACTCTGATTTAGCAGTATTATTTTTTCCATTAAAAGCTTTGCAATATCGAATAAAAAAGGAACTCACAGTGTTGATATGTACCCCCTTTACTGGACAAACCA